>JAUTXJ010000016.1 GCA_030838075.1 Acidobacteriaceae bacterium | reverse complement strand
TCCGGCGGAAAAATATCGTGCGCGAAAACTTTTTCTTCCGGCGTGTCGTTCCCTTCCACCTCGACCACAGGCTTCCCCGCCGCCTCCATCACACTCGCCACCGTTCCTCGATAAAAATACGTGTTCTCCCACTCGAAAGTTTGGTCAAGAAACGAATGGACGCCTTCCTCTCTCTCTCCTGCGGATCCCATTATGCAATTCGTCGCATCCACCTGAGCGATTCTCGTCTCACTCGTCTTCCCCTCAGTACGCCGGTAAATGCGGAATAAATACTTTGCCTCACCTCGTCGTTCTCCTGAAGCCCCAGGGCACTCCCACGAAATCAGCACTGCCCGGCCTGTTGTGTGGACGCTAAATCCGCGGAAGGGCGCGACCGTGGGAACCAGCGCCACATGCACCTGATTCGAGAGCCCCGCGCCCCGACCCGCCGTATTCAAAACTTCGACAGCGTAAGTGGCAAAATCCGTAGGATGCGCCTGCTCAAGCTCCGAAGGCAGTGTGTCAGTGAAGGTCGCGCTCATTTTCTGAGGCGCTGATTTGCTGGCCCCGGCAAACTTCGCCGGCGGCGCGCCCTCTCCCACCGATGTTCCACACTGCTTGATCGTCGCATCCAGGCTTCGGCAAACTTGCGTCTTGCCCAAATAACGCACGCTCTGCCGGTCCGTTGTTTGCGCCGGGATCGTCCAAGTAAGCCTGACTTCATGCCCTTTACGCGAAGCCCGCAAGTCGGTTGGCGGCCGCGGCAATTCCAGCGAAGGCGGCAACGGTGGCCCAATCGAAGCACACCCCGTGATCCACCCCAACGCCGCCACCACAATCAATTGTCCCAGTAGCCTGTTCATGCGCAGAATGACCAGAGTACATCACAGCACAAATCGTGTGGGGTAGAGCATGTGGGAGTGGGCGACTCGCCCACTCGCCTTTCAAGATTGGGCACAGATCGCGCCAATACTCGACGACCTATGGCACCGTGGCCGGCCCATTGTACCGTGGAAGAGCGGCGCTTCAACACCGCGCAAAGCGCTCATTAATCAATGCGGGCTTCAGCCCGACGAATTCTCTGTTCACGATGTCCCTCGAGGCTATCCTGCAGAAAAAGGTTTACCCTGTGTTCCCCCGTGCCCCTGTGTCAAAGATTTTCTGCGGAGTACCCTCGACAGCTTCGCTCCGCGACTGACCCACTGCCCTACCCCAACTCCCCCACCGCTTCCCGAAACACCTTGGTATGCCGGTCCACATCCTCGCTCTCGGTCTGCGGCGACATCAGGGCCATATTATGAAACGGCGTCAGCAGAATCCCCCGGTTCATGGCGTACAAATGCATGAACCGCTCCAGCTCGAAATCCATCGCATCATGCGCCTCCGTCCCATTCTTCGGAGCGTCTGCCTGAAACAGATATTCCGCACGGCATCCCAGGCGCGTAACGTGCCAGGGAAGCTCCGCCTCGGCAATCGCTTTCGCCACGCCCAGAGTCCAGCGCTCTGCCATCGGAATCATCCTGTCAAAAACTTCTTTAGTGAGCACCTTACTAAGAGTTGCTCGCATCGCCGCAAGCGACAGCGCATTGCCCGCCAGCGTCCCGCCAATCCCACCCACGTCGCAGTCTTCTAAATTCTGCCCCGCAACAATCCGGTCCGCCACTTCCTGCGAAAATCCGTAGGCCGCCCCCGGAATCCCTCCCCCAATCGCTTTGCCAAATACCAAAACGTCGGGCTCCAAATTCTCCGCCCTGGTATACCCGCCGGGTCCGGCGCAGATCGTGTGCGTCTCATCGATGATCAGCAGCACCCCATGCTTCCGCGTCAACTCCCGCAGCGCCGCGTGATATCCCGGCTGCGCATGCACGATCCCCACATTGGTCATCGCCGGCTCCGCCAGCACGCACGCCACGTCACCGTAAACCAGCGCCGCCTCCAGCGCGGCGACATCGTTGAACTCCACCACCCGGGTCGTAACCGAAGGATCTACCGGCGGCCCAACATTCCCGCGCCGCGCACCCGCCGTGCCGTCCGGTTGAAGAGTAATAAACGTTTCGTCCACCGTTCCGTGATAACACCAGTTGAAAACCAAAATCTTCTTCCGCCCCGTAATCTGCCGCGCCAGACGAATGGAAAATCGATTCGCGTCCGTTGCCGTCAGCGCGAACTGCCAGTACGGCAGTCCGAACCGCTTCTGCAATTCTTCCGCAACAAAAATAGCATCCTCGCCCGGCAGCATCAGCGTAATCCCCCGCCGCGCCTGCTCTTCCACCGCCTTCACCGTTGCGGACGGCGAATGCCCCGTCATCGCTCCCGTGTCCCCCAGACAAAAATCCACGTAGCGGTGCCCATCCACATCAAAGAAAGAAGCCCCCTGCGCCTCCCGCACAAACGGCGGAAACGCCCCCGCCCACTTCACCATCCAGTTCATGGGCACCCCCGCGAGCAGCGATTTCCGCCCCCGCTCAAACAGCGCCTTCGACTTCGGCCTCTCCTCCACAAACTTCTTCTGCTCCCGCTCCATCAGAGCCGCCAGCCGTGAGCGATCAATAGTTTTCATGTCATTGTCCAAACACAATACAACAAGAAAAACCCCAAACTTTTGGGGTTACCCTATGTTCCTCTGTGTTAAAGATTTTCCTACAGAATATACCGCGACAAGTCCTGGTCCTTCACAATATCGGTCAACATCTTCCGTACATAATCCGCATCAATAATAACGTGATCCCCTTTTCGCTCCGGAGCATCGAAGCTCAACTCATCCAACACCCGTTCCATGATCGTATGCAGCCGCCGCGCTCCAATATTCTCCGTGCTCTCATTGACTCGAAAAGCAAAATGCGCGATCTCTGACAGCGCCTCGGGCGTGAACTCCAGCTTCACCCCTTCAGTTTCGAGCAACGCCGTGTACTGCTTCACTAAAGACGACTTCGGCTCCGTCAGAATCCGCACGAAATCTTCCATGGTCAGCGACTGCAACTCCACCCGGATCGGAAACCTCCCCTGCAACTCCGGAATCAGATCGCTCGGCTTCGAAACGTGAAACGCCCCCGCCGCAATAAACAGAATATGATCCGTCCGCACCATTCCGTAACGGGTATTAACGGTCGTGCCTTCCACGATGGGAAGAATATCCCGCTGCACACCTTCTCGCGACACATCCGGACCATGCCCCCCTTCACGCCCCGCAATCTTGTCGATTTCATCCAGGAACACGATTCCAGAATTCTCCACGCGATCAATCGCCGTCCGCGTAACGTGATCCATATCGATCAGCCGCTGCTCCTCTTCCTGGATTAAATATTCAAACGCCTCGTTCACCTTCATCTTCCGCTTCTTGGTCCGCGCCCCAAAGATGTTCGGCAGCATGTCCTTGATGTTGATGTCCATCTCCTCCATGCCCTGATTGCTCATAATTTCAAACGTGGGGAAATTCCGTTCGCGCACATCAATCTCGACCTGCCGCTCGTCCAGCTTCCCTTCCCGCAACTGCTGCCGCAATTTCTCCCGCGTCCGCGACGCAGACTCCGCCAGAGCCGTATTGCCGTCAATCACCACTCCACCCGCAGTAGTGCTCTCACCCGGACGCGCCGCTGGCGTAGGCGGCAACAAAATATCCAGCAACCGCTCCTCCGCATTCAGTTCAGCCTTGTCCGCCACATCCTCCAACTTCTCTTCTCGGACATTATCAATCGCAATCTCCACCAGATCCCGCACCATCGACTCCACATCCCTCCCCACATACCCCACCTCGGTAAACTTCGAAGCCTCCACCTTCAGGAACGGAGAATTCGCCAGCTTCGCCAGCCTCCGCGCAATCTCCGTCTTCCCCACCCCCGTCGGCCCTATCATGATTATGTTTTTGGGAATGATTTCTTCGGCTAGGTCGGGGGTTAGCTTTTGGCGGCGGGTGCGGTTGCGGAGGGCGATCGCGACAGCTCGCTTCGCGTCCTTCTGGCCGATGACGTGTTTGTCGAGTTCGACGACGATCTCGCGGGGTGTGAGTTCGTCGAGTGCGAGTTGTTCTTCTTCGGCGCTGCTGGGTAAGTAAATGGCCATAAACAGGTTCTCAGTTCTCAGTTCTCAGCTCTCAGTTCTCGGTTGCGCAGCGACGGTTTCGCTGAGAACGGAGAACCGAGAATTGAGAGTTAAAGTTCCTCAATCGTTACTGCGTCATTTGTATAGATGCACATTTTGCCGGCGATCTTCATTGCTTCTTCGGCGATCTGACGAGCGGTGAGTTGGGTGTGGGTCGCGAGGGCCTGGGCGGCGGCTTGAGCGTAGGGGCCTCCGCTGCCGATGGCGGCCACTCCGCCGTCAGGCTCGATCACATCGCCTTGTCCGCTCAGCAGGAACGTTTGCTCTTTGTCGCTGACCAACAACAATGCTTCCAGGTGGCGCAGATATTTGTCGGTGCGCCAATCTTTTGCGAGTTCGACGGCGCCGCGTCCCAGGTTGCCGTGGTATTGCTCGAGTTTCGATTCGAAGCGGCTGAATAAGGTGAAGGCGTCGGCGGTGGAGCCCGCAAATCCAGCGAGGATTTTGTCGTTGTAAAGGCGGCGGATTTTTTTTGCCGTATGTTTGATGACGGATTCGCCCAGCGTGACTTGTCCGTCGCCGGCAAGGACCACGCTGCCGTTGCGGCGGATCGATAAGACTGTGGTGGAACGAATCAGGCGTTTCGTGGGCATGAGCGCAATTCTTTATTATAGCAGCGGGCGGGAGTGGGCAAAGTGGCGAGACACGCGGTAGGAAAATCTTTAACACAGATGGCACAGGGGAACACAGGGTAGAACTTCCTACTTAGGTCGGCATCGGTGCGTCGTCGCTCTCAAATATGTGGAGCAACTTTTGTCGATCTTCACAACCGCCGAAAATTAAAAATCCCGTCCTGTCTCTCCAGAAACCGGAGAGACAAGAGCGGGAAACCCTCGAGAGTTTATAAGGGCAGAGAGGATTTAGTCGCGATCGTGATCGTGCTCGTCCCAATCGCGCTCGGTCCGCCAGCGGTGTTCATGTTCATCCCACCACCGGTGACGTTCGCGCCAGCAACGCTCGCGCGCCTGGTGCAGTTCACGGCGTTCGTGATCTGCCTGGGCGCTGTGGCGTCCATGGCGCTCGATAGCGCGGTGGAGATCATGCTCGGCATGAGCGACCCGGCGCTGGCAGCGGTCGTAGCGGTCTTCGGCGTGAAGCCGTGGGACTGCCGTGAACAGCAAAGCTGCGGTCAGTACGGCTCCGGAAAGCAGGGATGCAGAAACGGTAGAAAACTTGGACTTACCAATCATGAGCTACGCCTCCTTAGATGCCTAGCTTCGATGCCTGAGGCGCTTTAAGGTTTGTACTAAGTTTATTGAGGTCCCAGACTGGAGAATATTCGCGTTCCCAAACCGGAAGTTGTCAAGGGGCAGAAGCCGCTTAACTGTCCCCAAGTCGCGCACAATGCGGGGGATATATTCTTGGCAAACCTGTCCCAATCACCCATTCCTGATTGATGCACCAGAGTTATCGGGTAAAAACTAAGAAACGAAAGCGCGGCTCACCCGGGCC
>JAUTXJ010000134.1 GCA_030838075.1 Acidobacteriaceae bacterium | reverse complement strand
AGGCAGCAAGACCAGAACAGGCAGCAACAGCGTGCCCAGCAACAACAAGGGCGGGATCGAAACGAGCAACGACAGTACGCTCAGCAACAACGAGGTAACGACCGACCACGACGCACAGAGGAACAGCAGCGTGTCGAGCGGAGCGCATGGCAGGAGCATCGCTCACAACGCTGGGATTCTGACCACCGCACCTGGCGCCAACGTGGCGGCTACCACGGTTACCGCATCCCTGACGACCGGTTCCGAGGCTACTTTGGGCCAGATCATGGGTTTCGAATCAACGGCCTTCCCTTTCTGGTTGTCGGCGGATACCCGCGCTTTCAGTACCAGGGTTATTGGATCAGTACGGTTGATCCTTGGCCGGAATACTGGGGGAATGACTGGTACGACAACGACGACGTTTACGTCAACTACGCCGACAACGGCTATTACCTCTACAACCGCAGGTATCCGTCCAACCCCGGAATTGCGATCAGTATTTCGTTTTAGCCGATTAACCAGGTGAAGCCTCGGGAGAGGCTTCACCCGGTCGGTTGAATGTTTCTGTCTCGGTACGGAAAGTTAGGAGCACAACATGCTTGGAACTATATTGATCGTGATTTTGGTCTTGGCGCTCTTGGGGGCGGCTCCAAGATGGTCGCACAGTAGAAACTGGGGCTATTACCCGAGTGGAGGACTGGGGCTGATCCTCCTGATTGTTCTCATTCTCGTGCTTATAGGCCGGATCTAACCGTGGGGCAATTTTCCCTAACGTCGCGCGGCATATTCGTCTTTCTGCGAAATATGCGCCTGGGTATTGTCCGTGCGGCAGCATTTCTTCTGATCGTCCTCATGTGCAGCGGTGGTTCGTTCGCGTACTCGGTTCTCACGCATGAGGAAATCGTCGACCTGCTGTGGGCTGACGAAATCCGCCCCCTACTGCTCAAGCGATATCCTGGACTTTCCGAAGAACAGATCAAGGAGGCACACGCGTACGCTTACGGCGGCGCCGTCATCCAGGACCTCGGCTACTACCCGTTCGGCAGCAGAGAATTCAGCAACCTGGTGCATTACGTTCGCAGCGGAGACTTCGTTCGCGAGTTGCTGATCGAAAGCCAGGACGTCAACGAGTACGCGTTCGCACTGGGCGCCTTGTCACATTATGCGGCGGACATCACCGGGCACCCGGCTGTGAACCAGGCGGTCGCGATTGAGTATCCGAAGTTGCGGGCCAAGTACGGCAAGTCAGTCCGGTATGCGGAGAACAAGACGGCGCATTTGAAAACAGAGTTTGGCTTCGACACGGTGCAAGTCGCGAAGAATCGTTATGCGTCGGAGCGGTATCACGATTTCATTGGATTTCAAGTTTCCAAGCCGCTGTTGGAGCGCGCCTTTCCCGTGGTATACGGAGTAGAACTGAAGGACGTGCTTACCCACGAAGATCTGGCGATTGGTTCGTATCGTTTCGCTATTAGCCGGCTGATTCCCCGAATGACCCAGGTTGCTCTGCAAACCCACAAGAAGGAGCTGATGCGCGAGACGCCTAACTTTGCGAGGCGGAAATTTCTGTACCGTCTCTCGCGCTCTGGTTACGAGAAAGAATGGGGAAAAGATTACGTCAAACCGGGCTTTGGCACGCGTGTCTTGTCAACCCTCCTGCGATACATGCCGAGGATTGGTCCGTTCAAAGGATTAGGGTTCAATAATCCAACTCCGAAAACCGAAGACCTTTACATCAAGAGCATCAATAGTACCGTCGATCAATACCGGGTTTTCCTCGAACAAGTGCGCAGCGACACCCTCGTACTCCCCAATTGTGACTTTGACAGCGGCAGGCCGACCAAGGCTGCGGAATATTCGCTGACCGACGAAGCTTATGCGGGTTTGCTGGCCCAATTGTCAGATCGAAAATTTGCTCTCACAACACCGGAGCTGCGCGATAACATCCTGCAGTTTTATTCCGATCTTTCGTTATCGATCGAGACAAAGAAGGACCCGGTTCGCTGGCAAGGAGTGCTCACTGGGCTGGAACAGTTAAAGTCGGTGACGGCGCCGCCGATTGTTGCAGACAGCCCTGCGCACTGACCCGTATCCGCGCCAGACATCTCCGCCTGTGGTAGGCAGGAGAAAAGTAATGAGCCAGCCTTTGCGTTTGCTGATTGTTGAAGACTCGAAAGATGATGCCAACCAACTTCTGAGTGTTCTACGCCCTGCGGGCTACGACCCTTCGTATGAAATCGTGGACACTTTACCGGCCATGCGCACGGCGCTGGAATACCATGATTGGGATGTAATCACTTCTGATCACTCCATGCCGCAGTTCAGCGCCCCCGCCGCGCTCGCGCTGGCCAAGGAAATACGCCCAAACGCTCCCTTCATCGTGGTATCCGGCGAGAACGACCTTGACCTTGCGGTAGCGCTCATGAAAGGTGGGGCGCGAGACTATATCCGAAAAGAGGAATTGGGCCGTCTGGTTCCAACCGTGGAACAGGTAATGCGCGACGTAGAGATAGGGCGAGAACGGGAACGGGCGGAGCTTGCACTGAGAGTTTCGGAAGCTCGTTACCGGCGCCTTTTTGAAACCGCGCAGGACGGCATATTAATCCTGAATGCGGAAACGGGACAGATCACGGACGTGAACCCGTACCTGATCAAAATGTTGGGGTATCCCGGAAACTATTTTATCGGCAAGAAATTGTGGGAAATCGGCACCTTCAAAGATAGTGAAGCCTCGAAGTCAACTTTCCTGGAATTGCAGACCCAGGGCTATGTCCGTTATGAAGACCTGCCGCTGGAGGCGAGCGATGGGCGCCAGGTTGCCGTGGAGTTTGTGAGCAACGTTTACGTGGTGGGCGATGAGAAAGTAATCCAATGCAACATCCGCAACATCACGCGGCGTAAGGAGGCCGAAGCGACAGTCCGCCACTTTAATCTACTGCTGGAACAAACCTTGCAGGATAGGACTGTCCAACTGGAAGCGCTTAAAAAAGAGGCTGCTGATTCCACTTATTCCATCTCGCACGATTTGCGTGCGCCTTTGCGCCGCATTGCCGGTTTCACTAAGACGCTTGAGGAAGACCACGCCGGCAAACTGGATCATGAAGGCCACCAGTCCCTGCAGAAAATTCGCGCTTCCACCGAACACATGAGCGCTCTGCTTGACGCTCTTATGGAAGTGGCCCGCTTCTCACGTACCGAACTCAGGCGAGAGCCCGTAAATTTAACTGCCCTGGTCCACCGGGTCGCGGTCGGACTGCAGCAGGGAAACCCCGATCGCAAGTTAGAATTTGTGTTTGGCGAAGGCATCACGGCTAACGGCGACCCCAGGCTGCTGCAAACGGCACTTGAAAACCTACTGAACAATGCGTGCAAGTTCACAGGCAAATGCGTCCCTGCCCGCATTGAATTCGGCACCGTGACGCAGCCCGGCGGCACGGTGGCCTATTTCGTCCGGGATAACGGGGTGGGGTTTGACATGGCCTATGCCGACAGATTGTTTGTCGCTTTCCAGCGTCTGCATAGCGCTGACGAATTTCCGGGTACCGGTATCGGCCTGGCTACAGTGGAACGCATCATCCGCCTGCACGGCGGCCGCGTGTGGGCAGAGGGCACGGAGAATATGGGTGCCACATTTTATTTCACACTCTAAGGGGTGCTGCCTTGCAGCGGCGCGCTTGATGCAAGAAGATGGGACTCGCGCGTGCGCAACCGCACGGGAGGAACGATGGCAGACAACGAGTGGACTGTTAAAGATCTCACGGAAGCCTTGAAGCGGTTTCCATTAGACGCAAAAGTCTATTACGAGATGGGGCCGAACGGCCCAGGAACAATTGGCAAGGCGCAATACGTCAAGGTCTGGGGCGAGAACGATGTAATGGGAGTGCTGCTTGACCGATAGACTGTTTACAGCAATCTCAACCCTTTTGCGTGCGAGCTGATTTTGCCACGCGAGGCTCTGCCATTTCCGCTGTAACCCTGGAAAGTGTGGCTTCGGCCGATTCCGGACTTGACTTCAAAAACGCGGTTTTCCAGGCTACCCGCTTTTCAGGCGAGGTCACCGAGCGTGAAAAATCAATGATGTAGGTCACTTCGTGTGGACAGTAAATGCACGAGGTCGTCAGAACTTCCCCGGTGGGTTCATGGTCCACGATGAAGGGGAACGATCTCAAGCATTCGGTACAGGTCAGGACGACGAAGGGTTTGCCGTTGTGGTCTTTACCATTCCGAGGGATCCAGACCGGGGCGCTGTCTCCCTTATGGTCTGTGGGGCCGGTTCGAATAAGCTTGGCAATAATTTCCAGGAGATCGGCTGCACTTTCCTGGCCTTTAGCGTAGAACGCGTCCGCTATGACGCCGTTCGGTATCGCGCTGGAATTGTAAGCCGCGCTAGAGGCGACAACTAGCACCTCTGGGAATCTGCGTCGCACCACCGACAGCAACTCAAATCCCGACATTTGAGGCATGTTAAGGTCGGAAAGAATTACGTCCGGGACCTCGTGCTGTAAATGCAAAAGAGCGTCAAAGCCGTCATTTGCGGTGGAAACGTCGTAGCCTTCGGCGTCAAGCATTTTGGAAATTGTCAGGC
>JAUTXJ010000108.1 GCA_030838075.1 Acidobacteriaceae bacterium | reverse complement strand
AAACATCCGCCTCCACGCACCCGCCCCCAATCGTCCCCGCAATCGACCCATCCTCGCGCACCAGCATCCGCGAACTCTCATAGCTCGGTATCGACCCGTTGGTGTGCACAATGGTAGCCAGCGCCCCGCGCGCCCCCGCCCGCCGCATGCTCACAATCTCTTCAAATAGGTCAGTCATCACTTAGAGCCTAAGTCCCACCCGATCCGCTGTCAACGCCACCGCTTATGGAGTGGTGGCAGTTTCCGCTCACGCGACTTACCGAGAGTGGCCCAGTGACGAATGCGCGCCAGCCTAAATGCAAGGAAAAATGTTCGACAGTCACCGTACAAATGCCATGTATTAACAGTGATTTTACACTCTGTCTAGCGTGTCGTAGAATGCGCAGGCATGGCAAACGAGCTTGCCCCAAATTCCGTGAGAACGTACCGGTTGGCGCCAGAAGGGTTCCGTGCAGCCCGCAACAAGCTTCTTCGCCAAAGAATTAGCTTGTTTGCTGGCCTCGTCGTGTTTCTATTAGCTGTCCAATACAAGACCTTTGGCGATAGTTGGCGACAGGGTTCAATTGCCTCGCTACTTCCAGCTTTGTTCGTCATTCTCATTGTTCTCGGCGCATTAGTTAGTGGTGTCATGAAGGGGGTTAAACGAAATCAAGAGTCATGGACTTCTTATGAATTAGCGATTGGTGAAGATTTTCTGATACGGAGGATAAAGGATTTTCCAGAACTTGAGATTCAACGGTACGAGGTAACTTCAATTAAGGAAAGTGCCGCAGGACTTCATGTTGAAACAAAGATGAAAGACCGTGCGATTGGAATAGCTCCTGCGCTTATCGATTATAAGGACGCGAAAGAACGACTGAGCCGCTGGATGGTACCAGTGCAGGAATCGCAGCAAGGGTGGATGACTCCTACCCGCTGGATGTGGAAGCTTCCCTTGCTTTTCCTACTCCTTTTCGGTTGCTTCTACATGACCACAAGAAGTTGGATAATCATCGCCACTGGCGTGCCTCTACTTGTCGGACTTTCTTGGAGTCTGTGGCTCATCCGCAAGAGTGTTCAAGTTTCCGCTCACATGAAGCGCCTGTCTCTCTTCACCTTTCTTCCTCTGTTGGCCGTTGCATCGAAATTAATTCAGGCGATTCGTAACTGGCATTAGAACTTATCGGCCCGCCGAAGTTGCTCACGTCCTGATTGACGCGGTTATCCGAAACTGACCCGTACTCGTTATGGACACTCAGCTACTGCAATGTTACCTTGCGATTCGCACAAATCATCAGGGGCCGCATGAAAGCCATCCTATTCCGCAAGCACGGTGGACCA
The DNA here is from genome assembly GCA_030838075.1 of Acidobacteriaceae bacterium. Lineage (GTDB taxonomy): Bacteria > Acidobacteriota > Terriglobia > Acidiferrales > UBA7541 > Acidiferrum. The sequence goes on along the minus strand of JAUTXJ010000108.1, from coordinate 3,712 downwards.
GAAGTCATCGAATACACCGACGCCCCCACGCCATCCATCCGCGCCAACGAAGTCCTTGTCCGCGTGCATGCCTGCGCGTTAAATCATCTTGATCTCTGGGTTCGCGGCGGTCTGCCAGGTGTCCCAATCCCGCTCCCGCACATCCCCGGCAGCGACATCGCCGGCGAAATCGCCGAGATCGGCGCTGACGTAACCACCGTGAAAGTCGGCCAAAAAGTTGCCCTCGCCCCCGGAGTCTCCTGCGGAAAGTGCGCCGCCTGCGTCGCCGGTCGCGACAACTTCTGCCGTCAATTCTCAAATCTTGGCTACATGATCGACGGCGGCTGCGCCGAATTCGTAAAATGCCCGGAAGTAAACTGCCTGCCCTATCCCGAAAATCTCACTTGGGAGCAAGCCGCCTCCATGCCGCTCGTATTTCAAACCGCTTGGCACATGCTCCTCACCCGCGCACAACTCCAGCCCGGCGAAGACGTCTTGATCCTAGGCGCAGGCAGCGGTGTCGGCAGCGCCGCCATTCAAATCGCGGCCATGTTCGGCGCGCGCATCATCGCCACCGCGGGCAACACAGAAAAGCTGGAAAAAGCCAAACAACTCGGCGCGCATCACCTCATCAATCACAAAACGCAAAAAATCCGCGACGAAGTCCGCCGCATCACCAACAAGCGCGGAGTAGACGTCGTCTTCGATCACGTAGGCACCGCCACCTGGGACGACAGCGTCGCCAGCCTCGCCGTAGGCGGCCGCCTCATCACCTGCGGCGCAACCACCGGCTACGACGCAAAGATCGATCTGCGCTTCCTCTTCACCCGCCAGTTCTCCCTGCTCGGCTCCTACATGGGCGCCAAATCCGAATTACTCTCCGTAATGAAACTAGTCGCCTCCGGCCACCTCAAACCCGTAATCGACCGCACCTTCCCCCTAGCCGCCTGCGCCGAAGCCCACCGCTACCTAGAATCCGGCGACCAATTCGGCAAAGTAGTCCTAACCGTGTAACAACGGATCGCTGAGAACAAGTCCTTGCGTCATGCATCCGGCGCAAAAGACTTTCGCTGGGGTAGCCACTCACCGCAGCTGGGTTCTATAGGTAATAGCGCGCTGGTACCAGTGGAAATATAAATTTATAAGTTGTTGATATTACAAATCGGTGTACAATCCGCCGCAGTTTCTCAGGTCCAAGGGTGGGTCCGGTCAGTTCAGACCGCTTTATGCTCGCGGAGCCTACATCAACTTATAAAAATCTAGAAACGTGAGGTCATATGCGCATTGGCAAGGTTCTGTCTGCTATGGCTGGGCTTGTCTTAATTATTGGGTTGGCAACGTTTACTTCTAGCGCGGGAGTTCCTCCGGGCAATACAAAGAACGTAAAAGCCAGGATGCACCCGGCCGTCCTTCGCAGTCCCGATGCCCTCACAGCCACTGTGTCGGGCCCAAATTATAGTCTTTTCACGTGCCAGGTGGGCCTCAGTTCCCGTGTTTGCTACGATCCTTATCAAATGCGCCGTGCTTATGGTGTTGATAAGCTCATCAGCGCCGGCTTTACCGGCGTTGGAAACACGATAGTGATTGTCGACGCGTATCAGTCGCCGAACATCGTGCAGGAATTGAACTTTTACAACAGCTTTTACGGTCTGCCGTCGATGAATGGACTCGGTGCGCCTAACAACCCCAACCTGCCCACCTTCACTCAGGTTGCCCCGGACGGACTAACCGCTTTTGTTCCCGGTGATCCAAACATGACCGGATGGGCTGAGGAGATTACCTTGGACGTCCTTTGGGCTCACGCCATCGCGCCCGGCGCTAATATCGTGCTGCTTTTGGCCAAAGACAGCAATGACTCTTCCATCGTCAGCGTCGAGAAGTACGCCGTTGACCACAACCTTGGTGACGTAATTTCTCAGAGCTTCGGCGAGAACGAGAGCTGCGTCGCTCCTGCGGATTTGCTCTCATATAATCAGGTGTATGCCGAGGCCACTAAGAAGAACATCACTATCTTCGCGTCCTCCGGCGACCAGGGTGCCTCACAACCAACTTGCGACAATAACTCCTGGGTGCGAGCGGCTTCTTTCCCGGCGAGCCACCCGCTCGTCACCGGAGTCGGCGGAACAGAATTGCACGCTGCCGGTTACTGCCTTACCGTATTAGGCTGTAACCCCACCACCCAACCCCCTTTTGGGACCTACCTGGGCGAAATCGTCTGGAATGAATTCGGTTCCGAATCATCCGGCGGTGGCTACAGCGTTCTGTTTGACGAGCCGTCCTACCAGCAAGGCACCGTTCACGGCGGAAAGCAGCGCGGCGTGCCTGACGTGGCCTATAACGCCGCGGTGCTCCACGGCGTCTTGACCTACCTGAATATTCCTGGAATTCGAGCTGGCTTTTATCTTTTCGGTGGTACCAGTGCGGGTTCGCCCCAGTGGTCAGCCATCACTGCCATCGCCGACCAGAAAGCCGAAGCCAGATTGGGCTTCCTCAACACCGCCCTTTACCACATCGCGCAAGCACCGAATTTCTACTCGGCGACCCTCCACGACATTACCTCCGGCAACAACTCTGTCGTCGAAACCGATTCCAATAAGGAGCCAGTTCCAATCCAGGGCTTCAATGCCGGGCCAGGATGGGACCCCACAACTGGTCTCGGTTCGCCGATCGCCAATCATTTGGTGGACTTCTTGATCCAATTCGTCTCACCGGGTGACGGCACTGCCGTAATCGCAGAGTCGACGCCACATACCGGAGGCAACCTGAATGAAGTAGGAAAGGTTAAGCCGCACTAATCGCGCCTAACCAGTCCTCCACCGTCGTTAGTGACACGGGCACGCACATCTTCGGCGTGCCCGTTCACGTTTTATCCAGCTGCCAAGCACGAAGCTATTCAGCATCGAGTGATCGCGGTCGTCAGTGTATCGAACCGTTTTTTATTTCACTTACGCCGCGCGCGAGACGCGATCAGCGTCACCCGCCGAATCTCCTCAAAGCCCATCCGCAAATAAAGCTCCTGAGCCCGTCGATTGGTGCTCGCTACATGCAGCCACGACACCACACCTTCCTTGCGATGTTCTCGCACCACCTGCCAAATAATTGCCGCAGCTAATCCTCGTCCGCGAAAAGCCGGATGTGTGCACACCGCACTAATCTCCGTGAACCCCTCCAGCTTCAGCCGCTCCCCGCCCATCGCAATCAATTCGCCCGACGGAGACCCGAACTCCATAATACAAACCCATCTCGCACGTTCTCTGTCGAAAGAAACCTGGGAACGCCAGCGTCGTCAGCGCCACCATCTCTCCAGCGTTTGCATCCGACAACTTCTCGATCTCATCTGTATCCGGCACATGAACCGCGTCCGGTAACACCATCTGAAGGCATTCTAAAGTTTCCTCGCGAACGAGTCCTGGAACGCCCGCGTATTCCTTCCCAATAATCCACGCTGACTCACCTGCCTCGAATAACGAGCGCAGCTGAACCATCGCCCTAGCCTCCGCCGCACGAATTGCAGCGAACGGAACTACATCCGCCGGATAGCGACACGCCTCGCCGGTGCATTCTGCAAACTTCCGGTGCCTGCTATGCAACGCATGCCACACCGGATTCGCAAAAAGCTCCTCAGGCAACTCACTCATTCGCATTAGAATGGAATTATCTCGAAGTGCTCACACATGCCAAACCCCAATTTGGCCCCGTTAACAAAAATGTGCGAAAATAGTTTCACGAGGCC
>JAUTXJ010000026.1 GCA_030838075.1 Acidobacteriaceae bacterium | reverse complement strand
CGGTCGCCATTCGCCAGCTTGAAGATCGCCTGCGCGCCATCCCCGGCGTTCAAAGTGTGACCGCCGCAAATCCATTTCCGCTCACGGGTGGCTTCAGTCCGATTCGTTGGGGCACCGAAGAAGCGCTCGCCGACGCCAGCAAATTTAAGGCCGTCGATCCGATCATCGTGCTTCCGGGTTACTTTGAAACCATGCGAACGCCCCTGCTCGAAGGCCGAACCTTTACCGACGACGACAACCAACCCGGCCGCAACTATGTCGTCGTTGACAAAATTCTTGCCGATCGTGCGTATCTCAATCAATCCGCCGTCGGCAAGCGCATTCTGATCCGCATCCAGACGCCCGAACCCGTCTGGGTCGAAATCATTGGCGTGGTCGCCCATGAGCGCGGTGTATCTTTGAGCGAGCCGGGGCGCGAGCAAGTTTACTTGCCCGACGCCTACATCGGCTCCGGCGCTACCGATCACTGGGCTCTGCGAGTCGGCACTGATCCATCGAAATACGTCAACGACGTTCGCGCCGCCATTAAGGCTTTCGACTCCCACCTCTTGATTACCGACATGCAGCCCATGGATGCTGTAATGGAAAAGGCGCAGGCCTCCACACGCTTTTCGTTGCTGCTCATCGGAACGTTCGCGGTAATCGCGGCGCTGCTCGCGGGCGTCGGACTCTACGGCGTGCTTGCGACCGTCGTGCGACAGCGCACCGCTGAAATTGGCGTTCGCATGACCTTGGGTGCCCAGCCCGGCAATATTTTCCAACTCGTTGTGGGGCAGGGACTTCGTCTCACGGCCATCGGCATCGTCGCCGGTTTGATTGCAGCTTTCATCCTCACCCGCGGGATGACCACCATGCTAGTCGGGGTGAAAGCGGCAGATCCTGCAACCTATAGCACGATGGCGGTATTGTTCTTCATCATAGCCGCCATGGCGTCCTGGCTACCCGCGTGGCGGGCGTCAAGTCTTGACCCCACCGCCGCTCTTCGCGAGGAGTGACAGTCTGGGGACAGTTGTGGGTGAATTGTCAGCTCCACGCTTAAAGGAGAAATTGAAATTCCACTTGACCCACTATCCGTAATTCCCACGCCTTATCCGTCGATAATAGTTGGTATAGAATGGCGCAGCTTCCTAATCATTACTGAGGATCCCTAATGAAAAAATCTGCACTTTCGCGCACCTCCCTGTTTTTGCTGCTCTCCGTGACGGTGATTGTCGCTTCCTCTTTTGTTTTGGCGGCAGACGATAATAATTCCTCTTCCTTGCCGGCGCCGCCGGTGGCAAAAAAAGTTCCCAAGACCACGGAGATCAACGGCCGCGAATTGGTGGATAACTATTTCTGGCTGCGCGATAAACAGAACCCCGACGTTGCCGCGTACCTGCAGGCCGAAAATGCGTACACCGATTCGGTGATGAAGCCCACCGAGGGATTGCAGAAAAAGTTGTACGACGAAATGTTGAGCCGCATTAAAGAGACAGACGTGGAAGTCCCATACAAAGAAGGCAACTATTTTTATTACACGCGCACCGAGGCCGGGAAACAATACTCCATCTATTGCCGCAAGAAAGGCTCCCTCGATGCCCCGGAAGAATTGTTGCTGGATGTGAACGAGTTGGCCAAGGGACAAAAGTTCATGTCCGTGCGGGATTTTGCGGTCAGCGATGATGGCAATTTGCTGGCGTACACCACTGACAACGTCGGCTTTCGCCAATATGTACTCGCGGTGAAGGATCTGCGCACCGGTAAACTGCTTCCCGATCACGCCGAGCGGGTCGGCTCGGTGGTGTGGGCCAACGACAACAAAACAATTTTCTACACCGTGGAAGATCCGACCACCAAGCGGCAGTTCCAGCTCTATCGCCATACGGCGGGCACCGATGGCTCCGACAAGCTGGTGTACGAAGAGAAAGATGAACGCTTCAACGTGGAAGCGGGCAAGACCCGCAGCAAAGCGTACATCTTCCTATTTTGCGGTAGCCATACCACTAGCGAAGCGCGCTACATTCCCGCCGATCAGCCTATGGCGGAATTCAAAGTGCTGGAGCCACGCAAGCAGGACGTCGAATATTATCCCGACCACCACGGAAATTTCTTCTACATCCGCGTCAACGATACGGGACGAAACTTCCGGCTGGTAAAAGCTCCTGTAAGCGATCCGCGCAGTGCCAACTGGCAGGAAGTCCTGCCCCATCGCGTCAACGTAATGTTGGATGACACCGACTTTTTCAAAAATTATTACGTGTTAACCGAACGCGAAAATGGATTGCCGCAAATACAGGTGACCGATCTCGCGACCGGGAAGTCGCGGCGAATTGAATTTCCGGAACCGGCATATGCGAGTTCTCCGTACGCCAACCGCGAATATGACACCAGCAAATACCGATATGGATACCAATCCTTCATCACGCCGCGTTCCGTCTTCGAATACGACATGGCCACCGGAAAGTCCACGCTGTTGAAACAGAAAGAAGTGCCGGGCGGATATGACCGCACGAAATATCAGGTGGAACAGATTTATGCTCTCGCATCCGATGGTGTGAAAGTGCCCATCTCCGTGGTGCACCTGAAGGGCGCGAAAATGGATGGGACCGGCCCGATCTATCTGACCGCTTACGGTTCTTATGGTTTCCCCTACGATATCTCGTTCAGCTCCGATCGTTTCAGCCTGATCGATCGCGGCGTGGTATACGCGGTCGCGCACATTCGCGGCGGCGGCGAAATGGGCAAAGCCTGGCACGACGACGGGCGCATGATGCACAAGAAAAATACCTTCACGGATTTCATAGCGTCCGCGGAATATCTGGTCAAGCAAGGCTATGGCTCGAAAGACCACCTGGTGATCGAAGGGCGAAGTGCCGGTGGCTTGCTGATGGGCGCGGTGCTGAACATGCGGCCAGACCTGTTCCATGCGGCGCTGGTTGGCGTGCCGTTCGTGGATGTAATCAACACCATGCTTGACGAAAGTCTGCCGCTGACCGTCTCCGAATTTGAAGAATGGGGCAATCCCAAAGAGAAACCGGCGTTCGATTACATGATTTCTTATTCGCCGTACGACAACGTCGAGGCCAAGCCCTATCCCAACATGTTAGTGCGCACCTCCTTCAACGACAGCCAGGTGATGTACTGGGAGCCCGCCAAATATGTGGCCAAGATGCGCGCCATGCGCACCGACCACAATTCGCTGATCCTCAAAACCAACATGAACCCAGCGGGACATGGCGGCGCGTCTGGCCGCTACGACCGTCTGCACGAAGTAGCCTTTGACTATGCCTATTTCTTGACGCAGATGGGCATTCAGAACTAGAACGCGAGACACTCGCGCGACTTTTTGCTGCTTTTCACCTGATGTAATTGGACGTAACTTCACCTTTACTAACTTTACGGTATGGCTTTCAGAGCCGCGATCAGTAAAATACGCACCCGATAGTCCCCACTAAAGGCGGTGTGCATGATCGGTCAGGCGCGGCATGAGCAGGAGAAAGCCGTGGTGGGGCCTCTATGGGTGGCCTGCGGTTGTTCTCTTTTAATCGCATTTAGCATCTCCGCGGGGAGGGGCGCACAGCAGCCCGCGCCGCCTCGGCAGCGGGCCACAGTGCGTCAGGATCCCGGGCAACAGCCGGCGCCAACACCACAGCAGCAGCCTCCGGCGGAGCAGACTCCTCCTCCGCAGAATCCGCCACCAGCACAGACTCCGACTCCACAGCAGCCCACAACGCCGCCACCCCAGGCGGCCCCGGCTACTCCTCCGGCAACCAAAGCTCCCCCGACGAAAGAGAAGCGTTTGACTGAGCGAGAACGCGCCTGGCTGACCCTGCAAGACGGCGTGAAAGAAAACGGCGCGGAAAAACGCGCCAAGGCGGTTAACGCACTCGGATTACTTTCCGCAAATCGCGAAGCCGAGGGCATGGCCATCGAAGCGCTAGGCGATGATAAGTACAACGTGCGCACTGCTGCGGCTACCGCACTCGGTCTCATGCACGCCGTGCATGCTATCCCGCAATTGGAAAAGGCCCTGGACGATGACGAGCCGGCCGTCGTTCTGGCGGCTGCCAATTCCTTGATGCTGATGAAAGACAGTCGCGCCTACGACGTCTATTACGATGTGCTCACCGGAAATGCGCGCCCCAATAAAGGCTTCATCAAGGAGCAGCTCAAACCGTTTCACGATCCCAAACAGGTGGCCGCGCTCGGTTTCGAGGAGGGCATAGGTTTTGTTCCGTTCGCTGGAATTGGCTATGAAGTCGTTAAGCGGGTGCTGAAATCAGCGAGCGATACTTCGCTGGTCCGCGCTGCCGCCGCCAAAAAACTGGCGCACGACCCGAATCCGGACAGTGCTGAAGCGCTTGTCAATGCCACTGAAGATAAAAGTTGGATCGTACGTGCAGCGGCCCTGGACGCCATTGCACAGCGCGGCGATAAGTCGCTGCTTCCGAGAATACGCGGCTCACTGAAAGACACGAGAGACGACGTCCGCTACGTGGCCGCAGCCTGCATAGTTCATCTAAGCGACGAAGGCGGGGCCAGCAAGTCTCCGCGCCGCAAAGCGCCCGCAAAGCCCGCCGCGTAGCCGCGTGCCGTTTTTGACCCGCGACACGCGCGGTGAGCTAAAAAATCCTGTCTCCATCGACATAGAGCTGTATGCTTGCAATACCTAAAAAGGTTTTTGACGAGGAGCGTCGAATCGTGACTATTAGAATGACACTCGATATGAGAAGTTTGCGGGACATCGCCGCTTACGCCGATGAAGAGGAAGGCATCCGTCAAGGCCTGGAGGACTTGAAAAATGGAAAAGTTCGGCTTGCGCGTGAATTTCTCGCGGAGTTCGAAGCCAAGAATGGTATAGCTAAACAGGTACGCGGCCACCTTCCAGGCCGGATCAGGCATTAGCCGTTACGTAGCTACTCATACGTGAAGGCTTGCCGCCATCCAAAAGCGGATATATAATACTCCATAAATGGATTCTATGTTTCATCCAGGAGTTGGCTAGTTGGCGATCCTTAACCAGCTGCCTGCTGGCATCGGTTGGCGCCAGCCGGCAGATCTATCCAGCAAGATCGTACAGAAGCGGCTGAGCCCCGCGGCGGTAAAGGCGTTCCTAAAACTGCGCGAGCTGTGGCAATTGCGTGACGAAGATGCCAGGCAATTGCTGGGAGGGATCTCAAACGGTGCGTTTTACGAATTAAAGAAAAGCGCGCGAGCCCGGCTCGATCAGGACCGCCTGACCAGGATTTCCCTTCTCACCGGCATTTTTAAAGCCCTGAATATCCTCTATAGCAAGAAGCTCGCTGACCGCTGGATGCAACTCCCTAATGAAAATGCCATGTTCGCTGGCGATACTCCGCTCTCCTATATAACCAAAGGCGGCTTGCCCGCGATGCTGCGCGTGCGCCAGCTTCTCGATTCTCGCCGTGGCGGCCGCTAGCACACTACCCCGCGTCTCCAATGTTCTTCGCAATGATACTCATCGCTTGATCCCGTGGCGTTACAGCGACCCTGGGGAGCGCGGTCCCGCGAAAATCGGCCCCCAGGGAATAGGTAATGACGAAAGCGTGCTCACGCGCCTCACTGATGATGTCGCGGACTTGAACGCTTTATTCGAACTGGAGGGCGCCACCAACGATCGCCTGCTCGGCGAGGCCGGACTGCTTCCCGGAATCACGCTGCGAGAGCTGGTCTTTGGCCTTTCTTACTCGCATATTGTGAACGCGGCCTTCACGCATCCGAATCCCATGGGAAGCCGCTTCAATGGCCCTGACCGAGGCGCATGGTACGCGGCCTTCGCGCGCGCCACGTCGGAACTGGAAGTGGCTTACCACAGAGGTAAAGAATTACAGGAGATCAACTGGCAGGAAAGCGAAACGTTCAAGTATGTCGATTTCCTTGCGGATTTTCGCGGCCAATTTCACGACATCCGCGACCACCGCCGCTTTAGAACTTGTTTGGATCCCAACAGCTACAGCACATCGCAGCAATTGGCCGCGCGCCTACTTGAGCACGGCTCGGCCGGCATCGTTTATCCCAGCGTGCGTCACAAGCCCGGCACCTGCATCGTCTGTTTCAGGCCCGCCCTCGTGAACAATGTCCGCAAGGGCGCCACGATTGCCATCCAATTCGCAAACGCCTTTGCAAAACCAGAAATTCGCGCTATCAAATAAAGCGCCATCCACAAGAATCGAGATTCTGTGAAGCATCCTTGCGAAGAAGCCGTAATCCGATCCGGCGTTTCTAGTGCTCCCTGCAGTCCTAAATCTCAGGCTTGGGTGCTTGCCGCCACCATCCTCGGTTCCAGCATGGCCTTCATCGACGGCACCGTCGTCAATGTAGCTTTGCCCGCTCTGCAATCCAGTCTTCACGCCACCGTAGTTGACGTCCAGTGGGTGGTCGAGTCCTACGGGTTGTTTCTCGCGGCGCTGCTTTTGATCGGCGGCGCGATGGGCGATTCCTTTGGCCGTCGCTCGATTTTTTTGTTCGGGACGGCCTTGTTCGCGGCGGCCTCCATAGGCTGTGGGCTTTCTTCCAGCATTTCGCAGCTGATCATCGCGCGTTCCTTCCAGGGCATCGGCGCCGCTTTCCTGGTTCCCAGCAGTCTTGCCATTATCAGCGCCTCCTTCGACGAGAAATCTCGCGGTCGTGCCATCGGTACTTGGTCGGGATTCACAGCAATCACTACAGCTCTCGGGCCAGTGCTTGGCGGCTGGCTGATCGAGCATGCCTCGTGGCACTGGGTTTTCTTGATTAACGTTCCCATCGCCGCCGCGGTCATCGCGATTTCCCTCTGGCACATTCCCGAGTCCCGCAGTTCCACTCCACAAAAAACCGATTGGCTTGGCGCTGCGTTTGCCACGATTGGCCTGGGTGGAATCGTGTTTGGATTTGTCGAGTCCGCGAATCTGGGTTGGAGGCACCCGCTCGTCCTCGGAAGTTTGATCGCGGGCTTGGCCTCTCTCATCGTTTTTGTGTTCGTGGAAAAGCGCGTAGCCTCGCCCATGGTTCCGCTTTCACTGTTTAAATCACGCAGCTTCACTGGCGCGAATCTGCTTACGCTCTTGCTCTATTCCGCGCTGGGAATTTTCTTTTTTCTCTTTCCCATGAACTTGATCCAGGTGCAGAAATATTCCACCACCGCCACCGGCGCGGCGGCATTGCCTTTGATTTTGCTGATGTTTTTTCTTTCTCGCTGGTCAGGCGGACTCGTGGCCCGCTTCGGTCCGAAGCTTCCACTTATCGTTGGGCCGCTCATCGCCGCGGCAGGTTTCCTCTTGTTCGCCCTGCCGTCAGTCGGCGGCAGCTATTGGACGACCTTCTTTCCCGCCTTCATGGTTCTTGGTCTGGGCATGGCCGTGAGCGTCGCTCCGCTCACCACCGTGGTCATGAGCTCGGTCGATCAGACCCGCGCAGGCACCGCCTCGGGTATCAACAACGCCGTGTCCCGCGTCGCCGGCGTTCTGGCGGTAGCCATTCTCGGAATTGTTATGGTCAGCGCCTTCAGCGCCAGGCTGCAACATTCCCTCGCCGGTTTAAATCTCGCGCCGGCCGCGCTCCACCAAATTCAATCCAGCGTCATCAGGCTAGCCGGCCTGGAAACCCCCGCAGGCCTGGACCCACAGACAACCTCAGCCATCCAGACCGCCATAGCCCACGCCTTCGTCTCTGCATTCCGCCTGGTCACGCTGATCTGCGCCGCCCTCGCCGTAGCCAGCGCCGCCGTCGCCTCGCGCATGATCCCTGTGAGCCAAAAGTGAACCGTATGCCCTAGCTTGTGGTCGGGAAAAAGTCGGTGTATAAAACCACATCCCTCCGGGTTTCAAAAAGAAAGAACAAGGCATGCAAGCGAACAAATCCACCAAACGGTTGGGTAAAGCCCAAGAAGTTAGAAGCTACTAAACCTCTCAGCAAAGTGAGCCGGAGCGACATCCCGATCACCAAGACGATAGACAAAGCTAGCTAACAACCTGATTGTACAGGCCGCAACATGTAACAGATTCCACGGGCTTGCTAGGCAAAACAGACCTGTGCGCAGTGTTCAACTCCGCCGATGACTACTTCCGCTGGAGCTTTGACATCGTAGGCAACAGCGTTGAGATGCACTCGAAGTTCGATGGCAGCTACAGCCGTTCCGTGGATTATTCATGCGCTGTACGTCTGCGGCCCGGGGCAAGTGGACAAATCCAGATATCGTCAGCACCCTGGCCATATTTTCGCCCATAACTGACTGCTAAAAACACCAGATTTGAGACGGCTACTTCACCTTTGGGTAGGGATTAGGAATGCTCCAGGTATTCTTTCGTCCAACGTCGCAAGAATTGCGCTCTTCGCCTTGGCGAGTTGCACGAGATGACCGTCGGTAGTTTGCTTCGCAGTCTTGACCCAAGCTGGAATGTGCGAGACATCATGATCGTCGGGGATGAAAGTGAACCTCAGGGAATTTCCTGTTTTAAGGCGGAGTAATAGAGTGCGAGCGTTGGAGATGGTGAATCCATACTGCGATGCCTGTGCAAGGACCCGGACAAAGCCAAGTTCCGTAATCGAACAAGTTGCCAGTTCCGGAATTCCCCTTGAGGCTAGAGTGTGCACCCAGCTGGCGACGCGCTCGTGGAATTCGTGCTGCAGGAAACCCAACGCAACTAGAACATTCACGTCGAGGAGATACTTCATGGGAAGTCGGATAAAATCTCATAGACCTGTTTGCTGCTCAAGGGTTGAGCGTCTGAACCCGCACTCAGAACCGGAAGACCGGTAATGGGGTCAATGACAATGCTTACTTTTCGTGAGCGCGCGCTTCGTGGCGTCAACACAATGCGCCCACCCTCTACCTTTGCGTCGAGTGGGTCCCCCGCCCGCAGGCCCAGTTTGCGGCGAATCGGACCGGGAAGAACGACCTGACCTTTGGTTGAAATCTTGGTTTCCATGGTAAGACAATCTTACCCCCAATCTGACTCCGGTAACAACCTCTGTCCCTGATTGTCTTTAGCTGGGCCGAAATTCATCTGATTAACGTTAGCTAATCGAAGTAGGTACCAGAAACGAATTTCCGGCCATCCGACATATCAGGAGTCACGACGCGCTGCCAGCGATAGCTTCCCGCCGCGCAATGTCCGTGATGATAGTAAGCGAGCCCATGTAAAGCACAAACGCGAGCGCTATACAGAGCACCGGAATAATCAGCATGGCTTGCTGAAGACCAGTGGCGCGGAAAGTTTCCGTGACCGTGGCTGAACCCGCCAGCGCCGCGGCGCGATGCGCCAACACATCGCTTAACTTGCCGGTGAGCAGCGGTCCGAAGGACGCGCCGCACATGTACATTGCCATAAAATAAATCGCCATCGCTGCACCGCGCTGGTTCGGAGCCACTATATCCTGTATCGCCGAGTACACCAGCCCGTAGTACGTCGTGAGCGCAGAGTATGTGAGCGCCAGGAACGCCATGGCCACGAACAAAGAGCCCGCGGACTGAAGAATTCCCGCGCATGCAAACGGAACGGCCACCAGAGCCATGACGGCGGCGCAAAGCATGCGGCCGTCTTTGCGACTCTGGACGATGAAATCACCCAGGAAGCCCGCAAGAGTTCCCCCGCTGACGCCTCCGGCTAGATAGACGACGCCTGTGGCGATGCCGGATTTCGCCAGCGACAGGCCGTGAACTCGGCTCAGAAACGCCGGCAAGAAAGTTCCGATGGCATACATGCTGAAATTTAACAGCGCGCCGGAGGCGATGATCCACAACAGCGTGGGGATGCGCAGCACACTCCACATCGAGCCACGTGCTAGTGGCGCGCGATGGCTCTCGCTTGCGCCGCGCTCCGGTTCTTGGAGCATCAGTAAA
>JAUTXJ010000010.1 GCA_030838075.1 Acidobacteriaceae bacterium | reverse complement strand
TTCTCCGCATTATTCCTGGCCGCAACAGCGCTGGTGATTTTGCTTTCGGTGAATAGCTCAACGATTTCAGCGGTTCGCCAGGGGCGGTATTTCGCTTTGCTGTTATTTGCGAGCATGAGCATGATGTTGATGGTTTCCGCGGTGGATTTGGTAACGATATTTCTCGCGATGGAAGCGGCTGCAATCAGCGCATATTTCCTAGCTGCGACTCCAGGCCTATCGAACAAGACTCCATCAGCGGTGGTGAAATTCCTATTTTCCAGTGCGCTCGGATCGGCACTTGTTGTTTATGGGTTTTCGCTGCTCCATGGTCTGAGCGGCGACACTAATATTACCCAGGTCGGTAGAGCGCTGGGAGGCCGGCACAACGTTGCGAAGGTGATCGCTCTAAGCCGTCAAAGCAACGCACAGGGCTTGCAGATGCTTCAGCTTTTGCAAACGCGCTTGCCTGAAGCTGTGCACTGGCATGCGTTCACACTGGAAGTGCTGCCGATCGCGGCTTTCCTGCTAGTCAGCGTGGGCATGATATGGAAATTTGCGGTGCCGCCATTTCAGGTCGAGTCTGATCACGGAAATGCTGAGACATCTTTTGGCATCCCGGGACCAGTTATTGTGTATGTCTCCGGGGCGCTCAGCATTGCAGCCGTGGCACTACTGCTGCGGTTGTTGTTTACGATTTTTGCGGACTCGCAAAACATCTGGTGGTACATCATCGCGGGGCTGGCGATAGGCGGGATTATTTATGGCGTTCTCGCATCTCTGCGCCAAACGAACCTGGAACGGATCGTTGTTTATTCATCGATAGCACAGATGAGTTACGTGCTCCTGGGCGTGGTGGCTGCCAACGAGGGGGGCGCGACGGCGATGACCTATTACCTGTTTACTTATTTGTTTATCGTGACTGGAGTATTCGGAGTACTGATCGCGGTGCACGCCAAGACTGCTTCGGGGGGAGTTCTGACGGACCTAACTGGTTTGCGGCAGCGCAGTCCGGTTACGGCGCTGCTATTGATAATCTTCGCGCTGGCGCTGGCCGGTGCACCGCCTACGGCTGGGTTTTTTGGGCGTTATTTCATTTTTCATTCACTTTTGGAAACTGGGCACCGTTACATTGCGTGGTTCGTTGCGTTGTCATCGTTGCCGCTCGCGTATTCTTATTTGCGAATGGCCGTTTATGCGTGGCGTAGCAACAAACCGGAATTCGAGCCGACGGCGGTGGTATTTGGCGTTTCGGAGGCGATCGTATTAGGGATCTGTGTATTTGTTTCGTTGGCGGCGGGGCTGTATTCTGAGCCGTTCACGCGGATGGCGCGCTATGCCTTTGGACAATAAGCCGACAAACGATTCGCCGGATTCTTCTTCTGCGCCTGGCAAGGCGAACAATTTTTCCAACCAATTCGCGATGGCGATGGAGTTGCCGTTTGTTCTGGTTGGCGCGGTGCTGCTTGGCGGCGTGCTGGGTTATTTTCTCGACCGGTGGCTGCATACCAAACCGTGGCTGATGCTGGTTTTTGGCGCGCTCGGATTTTTCGGCGGGGTCCGAGACATAATTCGCCGGATGCCGGGAAGCCGGCCGTGAAGTGCAGGTGGATTCTCCAGCAAATATCACTCCTGCAACGCAAACGGAGCGGCGCATTGCCTGGTTGATATTATTTTTTGGGGCGGTCGCTGGCGCTTCGGCCGCAGTCTTGCGCCAACCGTTGTGGGCCGGCGGATTAATGGCCGGGGCCATACTGGCGTGGTTCAATTTTCGCTGGCTTCGCGAGGGTATGAATGCGCTGGCCGAGGCGTCGCAGGCTCAAGCTGGGGTTGCGCGATCGCGTGTACCGATTGGTGCGTACTTCCGGGTGTTGTTCCGGTACGCCTTGATAGCGGTTACCGTGTATGTTATTTTTGAGGTTCTGAAATTCCCCCTCGCCAGCATGGTTGTGGGTTTGTGTGCGCTGGGACCGGCAGCAATCTCCGCAAGTGTGTACGAGATTGCGCGGCCTGCAACGGTGCGGAAATAACGGAGCTGGTGAAAAATAATCTGTAGAAATTTCGAAGATACGGAGCAAAGCATCTCGCACCTGAAATCCATATGGAACACGTAAGCGCGCTAACTCATCTGGTGAATCGGTTTTTCGGCAACTTTGCGCTGTCTTTATTGTCTGCGCTGCATGTGAAGCCGACGGACCCCGAAAATCCGATTCCGGAGCATGTTGTGATGGCACTGGCGGTTTTAGTTGTTGGAACGCTTCTGGCTCTGTGGGTGCGTTCTCGACTTTCGGTTGAGCGGCCGGGCGCATCGCAGCAAGTCGCCGAAATTCTGTTGAATAATCCGATGGGTTTTGGAATTCGTGATGTGCTCAGTCAGAATGCCGGGCACCACTGGGAGCGCTACATTCCGATGGTTGGCTCCATCGCGCTTTTCGTTCTACTGGGCAACTTGTTCGGGGCGTTTCCATTTCTTACCGCGCCGACGAGCGCGTATACCGTGCCATTGGCCTGCGCGATAATCACGTTTTTGTATTTCAATTGGCAGGGCATTCGTCATCACGGTGCAATCGGTTATTTGAAGCATTTCACTGGGCCTGTCGCGTGGCTCGCTCCGCTGATGTTCCCGGTAGAAATTCTCAGTACCACGGCGCGCCTCCTGTCTCTTTCGGTGCGTCTGTGGGCCAACATTTTTGCGAGCGACATTATCTACGGATTATTTCTTGGACTATTTGCGGGAGCTTTTACAAGTGGTTGGACGAAATCCCCAATTCTCGGCGTCGTGGTTGGTGTGCTCCCAGCGCTGATTCCTATCGCATTCATACTTCTGCACGTCTTCGTTTCCGTTGTGCAGGCCTATGTGTTTACGATTCTGCCCGCCGTTTACATCGGCATGGCCACTGCAGATGAGCACTAAACAA
Organism: Acidobacteriaceae bacterium; assembly: GCA_030838075.1. GTDB lineage: Bacteria > Acidobacteriota > Terriglobia > Acidiferrales > UBA7541 > Acidiferrum. Next base: position 10,998 of record JAUTXJ010000010.1, on the reverse strand, counting down.
TTTTGTTAGCCGCTCCAGTGTGAGCCCGGCTGCACGGTGTCCGGGAACCACCTCCTGGCGGCAATTCATGAGGAGGCAGTAAATGAAGAAAGCAGCGGTGGTTCTGGTAGCACTGGTAATTGTAATGATGGTCGTTCCTGCGGCATTCGCGCAGGATAACGCTCCCGCAGGAGGCAAGCTCCCGCTCAACCCCACCACGCTCGCGTTGGCCGCCGGTTTCGGCGTGGCCATTGCGGCTTTTGGTTGCGGTCTGGGGCAGGGGCGAATCGCTGCCGCGGCGTGCGAAGGCATAGCTCGTAATCCTGGAGCTGCTGATGGAGTCCGCGGCGCGATGATTCTCGGGCTGGTGTTCGTAGAAACACTGACGCTTTTTACGTTCGCGCTGGGCTTTTTGCTCTATCGCCTACTGTAAAATTCGCTGTTAACTTGACATTTCCTGTTGTTAGAACGGCTCGGAGAAATTTTCCGAGCCGTTTTCGTTTTGTGCCGGTATTGTCTTCAAATTGTGTTTTGACGGCGATGAAAAGCGAAGAGAGATCCCTCCACTTTGCAGGCCGGCTGCTTCGCAGGAGTGAAGCAGAAAAGCAAATGCGCCGGCCTGCTGCGGTCGGGATGACCGGGATTGCTGGCGATGGAAAGTGGACGGGCGTCTCGGCGATGAGTGCGGGGCTGTGCGAGGACCGCGGCAGTTGGCGTGGTAAAATTTGCGCGTGAAAAAAGAAACGATACTTCCAGCTAAGGCTATTACCGGCGGCGTGGAGCTGCCTGGGGATAAATCGATCTCGCACCGCTACGCTATGCTCGCGGGGCTGGCTGAGGGCACCAGCGAGTTGCGCCATTTTTCGGCCGCGGTGGATTGCCACAGCACGCTCGCTTGCATGAAAGCGTTGGGCGCGGAGGTGAAGATCGAGAAAGATTCGGTCAAAGTGATCGGCCGCGGTGCCCGCGGGTTGAAAAGCAGTTGGCGGGCGCTGGATGCGGGAAATTCCGGAACGACGATGCGGTTGTTAGCGGGAATCCTAGCGGGGCAAAAGTTCAACACGCGGCTAACCGGCGATGATTCGCTGCAAAAGCGGCCGATGAAGCGCATTGTGGGGCCGCTGCGGGAAATGGGCGCGGATATTCGCGCGCGCGAGGATAATTTTGCGCCGCTGGAAATTCATGGTACGGCGTTGAAAGCTATAGATTACAAAATGCCGATGGCCAGCGCGCAGGTGAAGTCCGCGGTGCTGTTGGCGGGATTATTTGCCGACGGTATGACTACGGTAACGGAACCGGCGCGCACGCGAGATCACACGGAACTGGCGCTGGAGGAATTCGGGGCAAACGTTGAAAAACATGGAAAGACCACGCGCGTTCATGGTTTGAGCAGCGGGTCAAACGGCGCCGGGAAATTGGTGGCCAAATCGCTGGACGTGCCGGGAGATTTATCTTCGGCGGTGTTTTTTATTTCGGCGGCTTGTTTATTTCCGGAGTCGAGTTTGCTGATTCACAACGTGGGTTTGAATCCGACGCGCACTGCCATTCTGGATTTGTTTTTGTCCATGGGGGCGGCTATTCAAACGCCGACATTGCGCAGCGCGCATGGCGAGTTGGTGGGCGACCTGGCGGTTAAGGGCGCAGCGCTGAAGGGCGGCGTAATTGAAGGGGAGCGAATCGCGCTGCTGATCGATGAGTTGCCGATGCTGGCGGCGCTGGGCCCGTACACAGAAAATGGCATTGAGATTCGCGATGCTAAGGAATTGCGGGTGAAAGAAAGCGATCGCATCGCGGCGTTGGTGGAAAATCTGAAACGCATGGGCGCTACCGTCGAAGAGCGGCCAGACGGACTTAGAGTGGAGGGGCGCAAAGCGGGGAAGTTGCATGGGGCGGAAATTGATCCCCATGGCGATCATCGCATTGCGATGGCGTTTGCAGTGGCCGGCTTGGCTGCGGAAGGAGCGACGGTTATTCGAGGAGCGGAATGTGCAGGGGTCTCTTATCCGACATTTTTCGAGGATCTAGCCAGGGTCGCGGAACGATAGAACCGGGAACAGCACAATAAACGGCGAGAAACGGTGTTCGTGGAGAATGCCAATCTTCTTTGTTAGTTTTCCTCTGGGGCAGGAATGTCTGGCGCAGGATGCGGGTTTGGGTGCGGTGCGTTTGGCGCATGAGGCGGCATCGGTGGCTGCACGGAGTCGCCGCTGGTCTTGCGCAGCGAAATGTTTCCGTAACTGGTCTTCAAAGTGATCTTGGTGGCGCGGCCAGTACCGTACTTTCCCTGCAAGTGGTTATCGCTTGAGCCGCTCGAGGTTTTGGAAAGTGTGCCGCCCGAAAAGTCTGAATCGATATCGCAGGAATGGCAGTCGGCGGTGATTTCAAAACGCGAAGAGGCAGGCAGGCTCAAGGAAATTACCCCGTTGGCATTGGTGATATCGATGTCGTCTTTGGGCGGGGAAGGGAATCGAAGCTCGACGGTGCCATCGCGATTCTCGATTTTCGCTTTGCCGCCGACATTTTCCACATCGACGTCGTAACGATTGGTGCGCAACTGGAGATTTCCGGGCGCATCGGTAATTTCCAGATTGCCAGAGCTCAATTCCAGATGCCCGCTGAGTTGAGTGAGTGTCAAATCGCTGCGCTGCGAAATATAACGAACGCCCTTGGCAATCTTGTCCGCGCGTATGGGTCCGTAGAATTCACCGTCAACGGTAAGACTGCCCGAGGCGGTGGTAACGCCCACTTCGCCACCTTTGCCGGCGAGCTTGATATCGCCCTTGGTGTCGGCAACTTTTACGTCGCCGTGACGCATGTCGATGGAGACGTCGCCGATGGTGTTACGGATATCCACATCACCATTATGATTGTCGATGACCACCGGGCCGGCTATATCGGAGACCACGACGTCACCTTTTTCGTTGCGAACCGTTAACTGCGATTTCTTGGGGACGACAATTTCCATATTGAAACCGAGGCGTGAATCTCCGGTATTCGAACCAGTAGGATGAATTTCGTAACCGTCGCCATTTTTTACCACTTCCACGGAAACGCGATCGGCGAACTGGGATGCTTCAGTGTCGGACCACGCGCGAATATTCTTTTTTCCGCTTACGCGAATTTCGGGATCGTCGGAGCTGCGAACCGAAATGTCGCCGCGGGTGGAGCGCACGGTAATGCGCGGATTAGCGGAAACGGCTTTGGGGGCTACTTCAAGGTCGTAGTCGTAAGAATTCCTGCCCCAATCACCCCACTCCAGATGGCTGCCTGGGAATTTGCCTTTTACGGTGTCGACGCCGACTACGATGCCGACCAGAAGGAGCAGGCCGATCACCAGAAATATTTCACCTGCAGTAATGCGGGCGGCGCCGGGTTCGTAACGGCTGGAAGTGCGTTCGTAGAGCTTGATGAGCCCGAGAACAATAAGAAGGACCGGCCACCAATGAATGAGCACGGCTTGAAATTCAAAGCCGCGGTAATTGTGCAGCAAGAATGCAATGCCGAAGATGATGAGCGCCAGACCGCTGAAAATACCGCTGCTACGGGGCCGGGACATGGAGGGCTATTGGCCCTGTCTCGGATAATTTTCAGGCGTGGGACTGGGAGGCGGAACCGAAGTGATTGGGGGTGGAACTGGCGGCACAGCGGTTGGGGACGAGACGTGTCCATCCATGGGAGCCATCGCGGAGGCGAGGCTGATGATGCCGATCACCACGAGAATTACGGGCCACGTTTGTCCAAAGGAAAAGCCGCTGCGGGTCTGCTCGAGGAGAAACAACACACCCACGGTGATGATTACCGCAGGTCCCATCAAGCTGCGGATGGTGCAGCGGCGGCAATTGCAACGAATGCGGTCACTCATATGTCTTGGCCTCCAACAACTTTTCTGGCACGAATCTCGGTTGCGCTTTTCTGAGGCGCGACGTGATCAGCGTCCGAGCCTGTTGCGAAACATCAACACGCCAACGGCAATCAGAATCACGGGCCAGAAACGCTCTATCCGATAAAACGGAAACCACGCGAAATTGTTCAGCAGAAACAGAACGCCCACGCCAATCAGAATGATGGGGCCGATGGGTCGCTCTTTGCTCCATGATTCCAGGGGATCGATGGTGGCTTCGCCAAGCTGTTTTGCCTTGGCGGTGCGCATGGCGTCGAACGCCATGTAGAAAATAAAACCCGCGAGGAGAAGTGCTAATGCGGTATCCGCGCCCGCGCCGAGATCACTGCTGAGTCCCACAATCATGGCCGCGAAGACCACGATGTGAATCAGCGCTTTATTGTATTCACCGTTGTAGATGGCGCCGAGGCCGGGACAAAATCCCAAGATGAAAGCGATTGTCGGGCTGCTCGCGGTACGTGGACGTGGCGGAATCGGCCCGGGCTGTTGGCCCGGAAGCGGAACATAAGCTCCCGCTACGTACGGTGTGGAGCCAGAGTATGGTGCTGCGGCGGGCGGATTCGGGGGAATACCTACGGCTCCGGCCAGGCAATCCTCGCAATAATAAACGTCGCGAATCGGTCGCGCACACACTGAACAGAGGGCTTTGCCACAGTTGCGGCAATAGCCAATAGCGTCCACATCCGGATGGACGGCACACTTCATCGAATTCTCCTCTCGAAGAAAAGCGGCAAATCGGCAGCTAACAATTGCAAATTTCTGTCGATGCCATTGGCGCGATTCTGCTGCTTCGGGGAAGAGGGATTGGTGCCGTCGGTGCTGCCGGGGTCGCCCTTGGGAGCTGGTTGTTGCCGGTTGCGGTCCTGCGCAGGAATTTGCTGGTCATCCTGGCTGAGACGAGACTGAATTTCATAGACGACGCGGAGGTCGCTGACGAACTTCGTTCCCTGCGCGTATACCAAGTGAACCTTTTGGTCGGCGCGGTGATAAATAGTGGCCGGCTTCAAATCCGCGAGACGTGGTTTGCGCCAGTTAAACCCGGAGCTGGAAACCACGATCAAAAAGGTAGCGGCCACGGAAGCGAAGCCATAACCGACGCGGGGATTCGCGAGCGCGCGCAGCCAGGCAAACGCGGCGCGCCAACCGGTAACGGTTTCACGCGGGCCAAGAGTTTTATCGAGGATGGCATAGATGAGCCGAGGCGGCGGCTCGATTTCATCCATGGAATGAAGATCGGTGAGCAGATGCGAAACGCTAGCGAGCAACGGCTCGCACTGCGCGCAAGTGGAAATATGGGCGTCAAATGCGCGTTGCTCTTCGGGCTGCAACAATCCTTCGAGATAGTCGGTGAGTCGCGCTTCGATTTCTTCGTGTGTCCAGTTCGGCAGAGAGCTCATGATGGGCGCACTCCCATCTGCTGCAAGATGCGAGCGAGTTCGATGCGGCCACGGTTGATGCGGGATTTGACAGTGCCTTCGGGGACGGCGAGCGTACGTTGAATTTCACCGTATTCGAGTTGCTGCAGGTCGCGGAGGATGACCGCTTCGCGCAATTCAGGGGAAAGCTTGGTTAAAGCTACTTGGATCTGCGAGCTCAGTTCGCCCAGGAGCGCCAGCTCATCAGGGCGGCGAGCGGAAGAAGCCTTGTTCTCGACGACGGGCATGGCGTCATCGAGCGAGTCGGTGACGCGGTCCCTTTTGGTACGGCGATAGTGGTCAATCAATAGGTTGCGAGTCACGCTAGTCATCCAAGTTGCGAAGCCGCCGTAAGCTGAACGGTAGCTGCCCAGAGTCTTATAAACGCGCAGGAAGACGTCCTGCGAGAGGTCCTCGGCCTCCGCCCCATTGCCCGTAAACCTATAACAAATGTTATAGATACGGCGGGTGTGACGGCGCACAAGTTCCTCCCAGGCCGACCCGTCGCCCTGGAGGCATTGCTGGACCAGTTGGGCATCCTGCTCCAACGTATCATCAGCCTCGAATTCCCGTTACGTTGCAAGGGTGACCGCTTTCCGCAGTTACGCAAAGCAGCCAATCTCGGCCTGCCATTAATGGAACGTAAACTCCAGGTAAAATGTTCCCTATACCTGCCTGCCTGTGGGCAACAGAGCGAGCAACCGTGGCTGCATAGTACCGGGGTAGCCCCGGAGATACAAGTTCGGAGCCGCTGGCCTCAGCGATAATGGCCGGGCTGAATGCACTCCTCAAGTGTATTGATGCTAATTCGCGGACAGCATCGATCTGTAATACGCGAGCTTCAGAATAGAAACCGCAGGAGCGATGAATCGACACAGCGTCGAAGGAAAACAACGCATTTCTTGCTTGCGAAATAGTTATAACTATGACATCTTCGCGTGCGCAGTTACTTTGATGGAAAGGATGCCCGTCGCGTGCAAATCTATATTTGCCAGCCGTTGCCAGAGCTAATCTCGCTGATCGTCCGCCGCGGATTTGACTGGGCGTCTTTTCGTTCGGCCAGCTAGCCTCGGTAGCCTTCTCCAAACCCAAACCCCAGCGTTCACTCGATGGCACAGGTGTCGAGCTACGTCTGCTGCTTGAGACTGCAGAGAGCCCGGCGCTCCTTTGCCCCAAGTAGTTCCATTTAATAGGAAGCACACACTCGTCCGCTTTGGCGGGGGAGCCCGGCCACGCGCCGGGTTAGAAAGCAGTTCGTATGTTGGAAATTTTGAAACGGATTTTGGGTGGGCAACACCAATTTGCGTCGGATGGATTATTGCTGATGGTTATCGGCGGGTTAGGGGTGTACCTAAGAGCCATTCCACTCAAACTATGGTTCTGGCTGGTAGACCAAACCACGATGACAATCACGGTGAAGGACGACGATGCGGCATTCGTGTGGGTAAAGGAATGGTTTCTGGAGCAGAAATTTGTTACGCGGATCCGCAGCGTGGACTTGGATACGACGCTGAGGCGGGAACAAACAGCTCTGATTCCGGCGGAGGGCCACCACTGGTTCTGGTATCACGGAAGGCCTTTCCGGGTGGACTCCCACCGAAGCGAAGATAAGAGAGGCTGGTCCTCGACACGGACAGAATGGCTGATCTTCAGAACCTGCGGACGAAAGCAATGTTTTCTGAAAAAATTCGTGGCCGATATCGTCGCATGCCACGAGCGTAGCGTTGCTCTTACTTCATCTCTTTACGTTCGTGATGATGACTACTGGATGAGAGTCGAGGGTTATGCGCCAAGGTCGCTGGATTCGGTCATCCTCAAAGGCGGAGAGAAAGAGGGCTTGGTTCAGGATATCGAAAAATTCAAGGCTGCCCAACAGCGTTACCGAAAATTAGGCGTGCCGTATCACAGAGGTTACTTATTTTACGGACCGCCAGGAAGCGGGAAGACATCCATCGTGTCTGCTCTGGCCGGTCATTTTGGAATTTCAATTTATGCCATCAACCTAACCGACTTCAACGACAAGTCTTTGTCGAAGGCAATCAACGACGTGCCCACAAAATCGTTGCTCCTTTTTGAGGACATCGATTGCATGAAAACCGGAAAGGCCAGGCCCGATGAGGAGGGGGCTGCAAAGGAAGCGCGCGCACCAAACGGCAGTACGGAGACCCAAGATCGGCTCGGCGTCACACTATCCGGATTGTTGAATGTGTTGGACGGTTTCAGCGCACCGGAAAATATGCTGTTTGTGATGACCACCAACAGGATTGATGTGCTGGATCGGGCGTTGCTGAGGCCGGGGCGCATTGACTACAAGCTGTTCTTCGGAGGCGTGTTACAAGAGCAGAAAATCGAACTGTACAGAAGGTTCTTTCCCAACGCGTCGGAATCCGAAGCGCGATGGTTTGTCGAAACCCACGAATCGGCAGAAACAATGGCGGAGTTCCAAGGCTTGTTGCTGGACCTGGGTGACCTTCCGCCAGTTTCCGCTGAGAGTGAGCTGCAAAAAAATTCTGACATATCATCTTTGACGCCTAATTTAACTAATCTCTGCGAACGCACCTTCACCGCTTACTGGGTGAGTAGGCCGTGCTTGGATTTGAGTTCGGTTAGGAGGCGTTCGATTTCGGAGTCGCGGTCGAGGCGTGCTAAGCGATCGCCGGCATTTTCGTTGGAGAGTTCGACCTCGCCGCTGGCGATGGCTTCGGTGTGGTTGACGCGGTCTTGCAGGCGATCGAAGGCGGCGCTTCTGGAATTATCGTCAATTGCGGACTGCGCGCGGGCGGCTTTGCCGAGCGCGACGCCGCGACGATGACGCGCGAGGAAGAGATCACGCTTGGCCTTGGCTTCGTCGAGCTTTTGTTCCAGCTTGATGAGCGCGTTTTTCAACGTTTCCACCTGTAGTTTCTGATCGTCGACCTGTTCGCGATAACTGAGCGCGAGTTTTTGCGAGGTCTGAAAACGATCGAGCGCGGCACGGGCGAGATCGTCCTGTTGCTTTTCTACCGCGAGTTCGGCCTTGCGCATCCACTCCCGACCGGCACCTTCATTTTCGCGAAGCTTTTTTTCGAGCATATGCTGGTCGGCGATGGAGACCGCAACTTGGGTCTTGACCTGAAGATATTGATTGTCCATATCGAGGATGACCTGCTTGATGAGTTTTTCCGGATCTTCCGCGCGATCGATCATGTCATTCAGATTGGCGCGAATTAAAGTGCTGACACGTTCTAAAAGTCCCATGACTATTCTCCTTTTCCATCAAAAACTAAATCCCGATTCCTGAGTCCAACTTCCGTGAAGTTTTTTTCTGTCATTAACAGTTCTTTAATAGAGCCTTCCGGTGAATTTTCTAAAATTCACCGGAAGGGAAGTACCAGTTAGAGCGTGGGAGCAGGCGGAATAGCCGGCTTCGCTGCTTTGTCGCCAATTACGCGCACTTTGCCCAGCAACTCGGACATCTGCATGCCCGATAGCGCTTCAAAGAGTGCGGGCACCTGCGCAGCTATCTTGGTGATGTCGCCGGTCAGCTTGTAGGCGCCCGCAGCATCGCCATTGCCGGTGGATACGATGGTGACCTTGTCTACCTTGCTCAACGGTTCGCTGAGCGCTCGGACGACCTCCGGCATTCCGGAAATGAGTTTGTCGAGCACCGCAGCCTGGTTGTATTCCTGGAAAGCTTCGGCCTTGACGTTCATGGCCTTGGCTTCGGCTTCGCCCTTCTTGAAGATAATTTCCGCTTCCGCTTCGCCTTGCGCGCGGATGGAGGAAGCGCGGCCTTCGGCTTCGCTGATGAAGCGCTGACGTTCGGCGTTGGCAATCGTTTCGATGCGTTGCCGCTCGATTTCCGCGGGTTTCAGCACAGTAGCGATCAGCTCGCGTTCTCGACGCTCGATTTCCGCTTCCTGCACTTTGACTTGGGCTTCGCGTTCGATCTGCTGCACTTTCACGGATTCGGCGATTACACGCTGTTGCATCACGTTGGTTTCGATCTCGTAAGACTTGTCGGCGGTGGCCTGGGCTTTCTTGGTCATTTCCAGGAAAGCGGCCTTTTTGAGGTCGAGGTCGCGGTTGGCTTCCGCTTGTTTGGCCAACGACGCGGTTTCGGCGGCCACGCGCTCCTGATCGGCTTGGGCTTTGGCAACAGCAGCGGCGCGTTGGGATTCGGCACGCTTAATGGCGATGTCGCGTTCGGCTTCGGCAGTGGCTACTTCGGCGTCACGGCGAATGCGCGCGATGTCGGGCCGGCCCATGTTGGTGATGTATTCGTTCTTGTCACGTACTTCTTTGATGGTGAAGCTGATTACTTCGAGGCCCATCTTGGCCATGTCGCTCGCGTTGGTGGAGCGCATGCGATCGGCAACCATTTCAGGTTCCTTCACGATTTGCTCGACGGTGAGTTGGCCGATGATGCCGCGCAGGTGACCTTCCATCACGAGGCGGATCAAGCCTTCGCGCTGCTCGGGCCGCTTGGTGAGAAACTGCTCGGCTGCGGTGCGGATGGAAACCGGATCGGACTTCACTTTGATTTGCGCGACCGCTTCAACCGTGACGGCCACGCCCTGTTGGGTGTAGAGACTTTGTTGCGGAGCCACATCGAAGGACATGAGCTCGAGCGACAACTCTTTACAAGTTTGCAACATGGGCCAGATGATGGTGCCGCTGCCTTTTACGATGCGCGCTTCAGAACCGGTACCGTAAATGATCAGTGCTTCGTGCGGGCCCACTTTGCGATACATCTTCGCCAAGGTGATCATGATGAGAAGCACGGCCAGCACAGCAAGACCGGCAATCATGGGAATGACTGGGAATCCGAACATAAAGACCTTCCTTTCACTCTTCGGCGGACTGTTGAGTCGGGAGTCAGTCCGCGAAATTCGTGTACAGGCTTAGCTGGTGAATTCTTCCCAGCGATTCACATAGGCCACGCCGTTTTCGTAACGCTCAATGACCACTTCGGCGCCCTTTTCCAGAGGCTTACCGTTGCACGAGCGTGCGCCGGCACTGCGGCGTACATCGTTTTGCATGTACATAATTTCTCCAGTGCCGTTTGCGCGCACGGGCATGGTCACCGTGCAGACCAGACCCTCGTGGCGATAGTCTTCGTCTTTCAAGTGTGAACTTTCCGTGTTCATGAGTTTCACCATGAATTTAAAAACGGCCCACGAGGCGCTAAGGCCGCCAGCTATGGCAAACGCCAATGCAATAAGACCAACAAAGTGCGAATGCGCAGACAGGATGTAGCCGATGCCGCCAAACCAAGCGAGGAAGGCCATTACCGTAGAGGCGTTGAACCAGGAGATATGGCCTGCGCTGTGGGACGAAGCTGACTTGGCGATGCCGCCGTGAGAAGTAGCGCCACCGTGGGGTGCGCTGTGGAACGGCATGTGAACTTTGAAGGGCAGATGGATGTGAACGGCGCCCGCCAAAAACGAGAGGACGCTGAGCGAGAATCCGATGATGAAGCAGAGAAGATAAAAATCTGACCAAGTCATAGGACACCCCCGAAGCGAAACATTGTTGCTGGGGACTCCGCAGGCCGTGGATCATAATCCACCCGTAGCGGTTTGTTATCGCGCGGCTGCAGGTGGTGGATGAGTGCTGCCCTGATTTGTATTAGGGCCGAGCACTTCGGCTAACCGTTCAGCTAGACCTGGAGCCCGCAGAATCTCTGCCAACAGCAATAATGCTTGGCGAGAGTCACGGTGC
>JAUTXJ010000003.1 GCA_030838075.1 Acidobacteriaceae bacterium | reverse complement strand
CCCTTCGCGCCATCCGTATGGGCGAGGTTGACGCAGTGCTGGTCTCTGGGCCTCAAGGCGACCAAGTTTTTACCCTGCAGGGAGCCGAACATCCTTACCGCCTGATGGTCGAAACCATCGACGAAGGAGCGGCAACGCTTGCTGACGACGGCACAGTTCTCTATGCCAACCGCAGTTTTGCGGAAATTTTTGACATTCCTCTTGAAAAGTTCATCGGCGCACCACTGAACGACTTCGTATTCGGCGAAGATCGTGAACTGCTGGCCCAGCTGATCGCGGATGCCAATATTAATATCGTGCGCGGTGAAATCCGTCTGGATAGCCACCAGCAGCGCCCCCGCACGATTCGTTTAACGCTAAGTCCAGTTCGCGAGCAGGGCGTTCACACCATCTGCGTGGTTGCCACGGAACTTACCGAGTTGATCGAAACCAACGAAGCCTTGCGCGTCAGCGAACTTTCGCTGCGTCAACTTTCCGCGCGCCTCTTGAAACTGCAGGACGAGGAGCGCCGCCGCATTGCGCGCGATTTGCATGACACCACCGGCCAGAAAATTGCCGTGCTGTCCATGACTCTCGATCGCCTCGCCAAACTGGTGGACGCGAAAAAGGTTGACGTTAAGGATGCCTTGACGGAATCGCGCGATGTGGTCGGCAAAATTGGTGAGGAAATTCGCACCCTCTCCTATTTGTTGCATCCCCCGCTTCTCGATGAATGCGGGCTGGCTTCCGCGGTGCTCTGGTACGCAGAGGGTTTTAAGAAGCGCAGTGGCATTCATCTAGGCGTATCTATTGATGATGAGTTGGTCAGGCTCACCACCGATGCGGAGACCGCGCTGTTCCGAGTGTTGCAGGAAAGCCTGACCAATGTGCACAGATACTCGGGCAGCCCCAACGCGGAAATCCGCATTTTTCAATCGGGCAACAAAGTGCACCTCGAGATTGTCGATCATGGAAAGGGCGTGAAGGCTGGAACGGATCGTCCTTCCTTTGCCGGCGCGCCAACTCTCGGCGTCGGTATCCCCGGCATGCGCGAACGCATCCGCCAGTTGGGCGGCCAATTGGAAGTGGAATTCAGCAACGAAGGTACGCGGGTACACGCTTCACTTCCTGTGCAAGGGTCAGTGGAAGAACCCGTCGAGCAGTCGAGCGAACTTTTTCGGGACAAGGAAAATTTTCAAGCCAGTGCCCGCCAGCGACCGGACCTTCGTAAACGCATCCTGATCGCGGATGACCACGAAGTTATGCGCCGCGGATTGCGCGGCCTGGTGGAAAGTCAGGAGGAGTGGTCTGTCTGCGGCGAAGCTATTGAGGGAAATGAGGCCATCAGCAAGACCAGGGAATTGCATCCCGACCTCTTGATTCTGGACGTCAGCATGCCTGGGGTGAGCGGCATCGAGGCCGCGCTGCAAATCCTAAAGGATGACCCCGATATGAAAATTCTTTTCTTCACCATGTACGATTCTCCGCAAATGATGCGCGAGATTTCCAATGTCGGCGCCTGGGGTTACGTCGCCAAAGCCCGTGCAGGCAACGATCTGGTTGACGCCGTGCGCATAATTTTTGACGGCAAGAAATTCTTCCCACGCATCGCCTCCGCATCCTGAAACGAAAAACCCTATTCCCCGATTGGCGACCCGTCCGGCTTGGTTCAGTGGAAAGGGCGCAATTTTTTTAATTGTTAATAATGTTAAGAGTGCATTTATATTTAGGACTTTTTTTCTAAAGCCTTCTCCCGATTGCACGGCTGCCCCGGTAGGCCAACCATAAGCGTGGAGCCAGCCTTGCGATGTTAATTTCGCCGCAAGCAGTTGCTCCAATCCAAGAAAGTCGAGGAACGTTATGAATGACAAACAATTGAACGGACTACGCGTGGCTATCCTGGCCACTGACGGATTCGAAGAAGTCGAATTGTTGGAACCGCGCAAAGCTTTGGATGCGGCTGGCGCAAAGACCACCGTGATCGCTCCAAAGAACGGCAAGATCCAGGGCATGAAGCACGACGAAAAGTCTGAAAAAGTTGCCGTGGACACTACTTTTGACAACGCTAATCCTGCCGATTTCGACGCCGTGCTGCTTCCGGGCGGCGCCTTGAATGCCGATGCGCTCCGCGTGGTGCGGTCGGCACAGCAATTCGTTCAGGAAGTTAACAACGCCCACAAACCCATTGCCTTTATCTGCCATGCCCCGTGGCTGCTGGTCTCTGCCGGGTTGACCAAAGGCCGCACGCTCACCAGCTATCACACCATCCAGGACGACCTGCGCAACGCCGGGGCAAGATGGGTGGACAAGGAAGTCGTGCGTGACGGCAACTTTGTCAGCAGCCGCCAGCCCACGGACATTCCCGCCTTCAATCGTGAAATGATCTTGCTGTTCAGCGAACCCAAAGCTAGGGCGCACTCCGCATCTTAAAACAAACGCTAAAAACCCCGGGGTTCCATTAAGCCCCGGGGTTTTCTCTTGTACGCCGCGCATGTTCGGCAGCTTGCGGGTGAAAGTCCCGTCCCAACCTGATGGAGGTGAAGGGTAGCGAAGCGCAAGGGCGTCACCGCGAGGTGGGGTCTGAAGGAAGCGTGGAGCA
>JAUTXJ010000444.1 GCA_030838075.1 Acidobacteriaceae bacterium | reverse complement strand
CGCTCCACTCCATGCACGCAGCTCCACGAGCTGTTCTCCACAATTTCCACAAAATGGTCTGCCGGATAACGCTCCAAAAACTGCCCATAATTGGTGAGCTCCGCGAGCTTTTCGTTTTCGATACGTTGCAGCGCGTAAGTCAGCGCCATTTCGCCGAAGCGATGATGGTGACCATAACTTTCCCCATCCGTGGCGATATGCGAAAGCTGCGGCCAAGTTCGAGCATCGGAAAAGCCACTGATCAAACGATCCGCGAAACGCTTTCCGTCATTCAACAATCCTTCGAACGCCACGCCCTGAGAAATAGGCCCGTCATAGAAAAAAACACTGATCGTTTTCTTCGAGGGCAGATTCACAAGATAAGCGCGGCTGGGATCGATGCGGTCGCCGCTGACATCTTTCCAGCTTCGCCCGCCTTTGCGCCGCACCCGTTTCGCCTGGCGTGGCGCCATGATGGTGTACAAAATTCCGTTCTCCGCCAGCACTTCCAGTGTTTCGGTATTCACCGCCGTCTCCGGCATCCACATGCCCTCCGGCCGGCGCTTGAAGCGGTGCTCAAAATCGGCGATGCCCCACTTAACCTGGGTAACTTTGTCGCGCCGGTTCGCGAGCGGCAAAATCATGTGGTTGTAAGCTTGCGCCACTGCGGAGCCATGGCCTCCGAATTTGTGCGAACTCAGTTTGTCGGCCTCTAGCAATGCGGCATACACGCGCGGCGCTTTGGCTTCCAGCCACGAGAGCAGCGTTGGGCCAAAATTAAAACTGATCATTCCATAGTTGTTCACCAGCTTGATGATGCGTTGTTCACTGTCGAGAATTCGCGACGTAGCGTTGGGCGCATAACATTCCGCGGTAATGCGTTCGTTCCAGTCATGGTATGGATAAGCGGGATCCTGCAACTCAATCGCTTCGAGTGAAGGATTCTCACGAGGCGGTTGATAAAAATGACCGTGAACACAGACGTATCGCATGATTACTCCGTAATTGAATTCACTCGTTCGAGTACCACAAACGACTGTGCGGACAGCGTAAGAGGATCCCCCGCCTTTATTTCCTTAGCTAAATAATTTTCCGGTCCACGCCATTTTTGATCCGCGGAATTGACGCGCACAGACCATCGGCCCGCGGGCAAATGTATATCGTCAAGGGTATGTTCGCTCTTTCCAAATTCGTAAATTGCCGCCAGCATCTTCGAAGCGCCTTCTCTGCCGACCATGGTTATCGCGCTTCCGTTCTCAAAAATCTCCACTTTGCCTGAGCCGGCCAAAGAGTATTCGCGTCTGATTGCGAGTAACTCTCGGTACAGCGCCAGCAGAGTTTTGTGGGGTTCCTTGCTTTTCAATCCATGGTCCAGTTTTGAATTGCGGAAAGTCGTTTCATCCTGCGGGTCTGGAACTTTTCCTTCCCACGCGAATGCTGCAAATTCTTCCTGGCGCCCCTTGCGTACTGCTTCGATCAAAGTTTGATCGCCATGGCTGGTGAAGTATTGAAACGGCGCTATTTCACCATACTCCTCACCCATAAATAAGAGTGGAATGAATGGCGCAAGCACCGTTACGCCCGCTGCCAGCTTCAGGCCTTCGAAATTAATTAACTCGCTGAGCCGCTCGCCTCTGGCGCGATTACCGATTTGATCGTGATTCTGGATGCAAACCACAAAGCTCGAACGCGCCAGACCGGTCGCGGAATTGCCGTGCCTTCGCCGCCTGAAGTTCGAATGCTGCCCAGCGTAAAACCAGCCATTCCGCATCGTGACAGCCAAATGATGCACATCGCCGAAGTCGGAATAGTATCCGGCGCGTTCGCCGGTGAGCAGGGAATGGAGCGAATGATGAAAATCATCGCTCCATTGCGAAGCTAAATCGTATCCGCCTTGGGCGGGTGGCTTAAGCAAACGCGAGTCATTCAGGTCGCTTTCCGCGATGAGGTGAAGGTTGCGGCCTAAGCGTTCTCCCAGTGCTTTCACCGCTTGTTGCAGTTCCGCAAGAAAGTGCCATGCGCCGAAATCAAAAATCCCATGCACGGCGTCAAGCCGCAACACATCGATGTGATACTCCTCCAGCCAGTGCAGCGCGTTCGCAATGAAGAAATGCCTGACCGCATCGCTGTCCGGCCCATCGTAATTGATCGCCTTTCCCCAGGGCGTCTGATACTTGTCCGTGAAGTACGGTCCATACGCGTTGAAGTAATTACCTTCCGGTCCCAGGTGGTTATAAACCACGTCGAGAGCCACCGCCAAACCATGGGCGTGCGCCGCATCCACTAATTTTTGAAGGCCGCGCGGACCGCCGTAGGAATTCTGCGCCGCAAACGGCTGCACGCCGTCGTAACCCCAATTACGGTTCCCAGGAAATTGCGCTACCGGCATCAATTCAATCATGGTGATTCCCAGGTCACGCAGAGGTGCTAAGTAGGGAATCAGTGCTTCAAACGTTCCTTCAGGAGTGTACGTGCCAACGTGGAGTTCATAAATTACACTGCGGTCCAGTTCGAAGCCGTGCCAGGGCGAATCCGTCCACTTGAAATCTTTCAAATCGATGACTTGTGATGGCCCATGAACACCCTCGGGCTGAAAGCGCGACGCAGGATCCGGAACCTTCCGCCCATCCTCGAATCGGTAAAAATATCGCGCCCCCGGCTTCACTTTCGTAATCGTGGTTTCAAAATACCCTGAATCACTTTTTTTCATTGGCACAACACGGCCACCGTCGCTGACAATATGCAGGCTCAATTCCTTGGAGGCCGGGGCCCATACTGCAAACCGCCAACCCTGTTCGGGAACATCTCCGGAAACAGCAGTAGCGCCCAGCGGCGGGATAGAATCCGAGTCACTCATAAAGTCGAACCCATTGTTTAAGTGTGTATCGCAGGTGGTTGAATGTTTGCGGCCGGCCTTGCCGCAATCACCTACAAAAAACGAGAA
The DNA here is from genome assembly GCA_030838075.1 of Acidobacteriaceae bacterium. GTDB lineage: Bacteria > Acidobacteriota > Terriglobia > Acidiferrales > UBA7541 > Acidiferrum. The sequence continues at coordinate 6,016 of JAUTXJ010000444.1, read as the reverse complement.
GCAGGTGCCCTGGGTCCCTCCTCGGTCACCTGCTCGCTGGAACCAAAATTTGCGAAAAAAGAATACGTGGTTTCGCGTTAGGAAGACATAGGGTCTTCCCTGTAACCGAGCGCTGATGTTCATCGGTTGCAAGGGTGACGCTCGCATGACGAAAAAAACATCGGACGCCCGCCGCAGACCATCTAAGATGCGGAAAGCAGTTCTGGACAGCTTCATGAACAGAAGATCCCTCGCAGCCATAGCAACAGTTTTTTGCGTATTGACTCCGGCGGCCAACGCCTACGATAAACAGCTAGACCCGCACGCCATCCATGAGGCCTACATTCTCGGGCAACGCAACGATAAATCGACGGGCGACATCCTGGCTAACTATCTGACTGAAATCACCGAAGCCCAGAACGACGTTCACATCGCCCAGATCGAACTGCTCACTCCCTTCGCTCAGATCGTCGATGTCTGCCGCCAGAAGGCGGCTGATCGCTATACCGAGGAGCAGGCCAACCAGGACTACAAAGCTCATGGAAACACCGTGCAGGTGAATGTCACCCTGATGTTGCCCTCGGCTTACCCCAAAGCTGCCGAGTCCAAGGAAGTTCCAACTCCCCCGCCCGCTACCGGCTCAGAAAAAAGCGCCATTCGCCCGGAAAATTTCTGGCAAAACTTCCAGTTCAACTTAAAGCAGAACGGCAAGACCATCCCATCTCGCAGAATCAGCAATCAGCCCATCCATTCCACGGCTACCAATAATGCTCCCGCGGTGCTAACCGGGGAAAACGTGTGGCTGGAGTACGATGTTAATGATGTGGCTTCTGACTTGACCATCGTGGAGGTGGTCACTCCCCAAGGCAAGGTCATTAAAGCCACCTTCGACCTCAAAAAGCTCCGCTAGAATCCCGCGCAACCATCGTCCGCTCTGCAACTGGGAACCTGTGCCAAGGGACAGCTTTTCGCACGCGAACCTAGATATTACGCGGATTAGTCAGTCTTCTAATGGGCTGACTATGCAAGATTTACTTTTTTCCTCCCAGAATTCCTATGCCCCAAAGCACAGGTACACCGTAAGTATAAGAAACATATGAATAAACCTTTGGAGCGCCGTTTGCATTTAGCCGCTATGCCCCGGCCGCATGATGTAGGAGGTTCCCTGTGAAAGTCTTCTTGGCAATTGCGCTTCTCGCAGCTCTGCTCTCGGCGGTTCTTCTCGGAATTGGAACCCACGCTATGGCCACCGTAGCTCGCAGTTTTTGCATCATCTCCACCGCAATTTTCGCCTGCGCCGCTACCTTAGGTTTGGCCACTCGCTCCAGAATCTGATTCTCACTCGGGCTGTAAGGATTTGCCCGTATTGCTCACTCCGCCCGCCCCGGGATAGGATTGAGCCAGTTGGCGCGATTGTCTCTGTCCAGCCCTGCTGATATGATCACCCCGGCAAGTCTCTCACCGCGTCGCTTTACTCAATTGCCGATACAAATTCTGGCGGTATCTTAAACATGCCCACAATGGCCGACCCTACAGGCCAGAAGTTTCATCGGGCTTGGGGCACTCGCCTCCAGTCCCTGAAAAACATCCCTCCCGTTTTGAAAATAATCTGGGATTCAAGTCCTGCGGTTGTCACTTGGGGGTTAATCCTTCGCGCCATCGTGGCCCTATCCCCGCTGGCTCTGTTAGCTGTAGGACGATTGATAATCAAGGCGGTCGATGTAGCCTCCGGCACTCCGCTGCGGCCCCATTTCTGGTGGTTGGTGGGTCTAGAGTTTGGCTTGGCTTGCCTTGCGTCCATATTGAACCGCGGCGTCGATTACTGCGACACCCTGCTGGCCGACAAATTCATCCGCCACATCAGCGTGCGCATTATGTACCACGCTTCGCGCCTTGATCTCGCGTCCTACGAAGACCCGCTGTTTCACGACAAGCTTGAGCGCGCTCGCGTGCAAGCCACCGATCGTCTCGGAATGGTTCAGCAGCTCGGCCGTCTGGTCCAGCAGGTCATCACCACCGTGTCCTTGGCCGCCAGCATCCTGTTCTTCTCGCCATGGCTTTTAGTGGTGTTGGTCGCTTGTGTGATTCCGGCTTTTCTCGGCGAAAGTCACTTTGCCTTTCTGGGATACGCGCAGGCTTTCCGTCAGACACCCGTAAAACGCCAGATTGATTACCTGCGATTCCTGGGCGCCAGCAAGGACAGCGCGAAAGAACTCAAGCTATTCGGCTTGAGCAAGTACCTCACCGACAGATTTCAAAAGTTGTCTGACGACATCTTTGTGCAAAATGTCGCGCTTGCAAAGCGCCGCCTCTTGGCTAGCTCGCTGCTCTCCCTGCTTACCACCGTGGGCTATTACGGCGCCTACGCCTACGTCATTTTGGAAACGGTGCGGGGTGAGATGACCGTCGCCACGCTGGTTTTCCTGACCGGCGCGATCGCTGGAGCAAGCGCAAACCTGCAGATGATTTTTTCCACCTTCTCCAGCATCGCCGACCAGTCGCTCTTCTTGACTGATTTGCTCCAATTTTTTGCTGTTCGCCCGACAGTGTTCTCCAAGCCAAACGCTATAAAAACGCCGCGGCCCATCAAGCTGGGGATTGAATTTCGCGAGGTTACCTTCTCTTATCCAGGCAGCGACCGTCCCATCCTCCGTAATTTGAATCTGTCCCTGAAACCCGACGAACGGATTGCCCTGATTGGCGAGAATGGCGAAGGCAAAACCACCATCGTCAAGCTGCTCACCCGCCTTTACGATCCCACCGCAGGCCAGATTCTTCTCGATGGCATCGATTTGCGAGAGTACGATCTGGACGACTACGCCAGCAACATCGCCGTGATTTTTCAGGATTTCATGCGCTACGACATGACTGCATGGGAAAACATCGCCGTCGGCCAGATCGGGGCGCGCGAGAACCTGGAAAAGGTCGAATTGGCCGCAAAAAAGAGCCTCGCCGAAGGAGTCATTCAAAAATTGCCGAACGGCTATGACCAGATGTTAGGCAGGCGTTTTGAAACAGGCGTCGATTTGTCAGGCGGCGAGTGGCAAAAAGTCGCTCTCGCGCGCGCATATTTGCGTGACGCGCAAATCCTCGTGCTCGATGAACCCACTGCGGCGCTGGATGCCCGTTCCGAGCATGAAGTCTTTGAACGGTTTGCCGAGCTGACCAAGGGTAAGATGGCGCTGCTCATCTCCCACCGTTTTTCCACGGTGAAGATGGCCGACCGCATCATTGTTTTGGAGAAAGGCGTCATAGCGGAACAAGGGCGGCACGAGCAGCTGATGACTCATGGCGGCCGCTACGCCGAAATGTTTGAGCTGCAGGCCTCCAGTTATCGTTAGCGAACGAATTTTAGATACGATACACCCAGCAAATATGACCGTACAAAGATGACTGACGATCCCATCGGAAGGCTAGAGACCGACGATTCCCCCGTGGTTCAGCCCGCCTGGAATGAACCGTCGGTTCGTCAAGCGCATGCCAGCGCCCAGCGAGCTGACGTTACGAGTCTGCGCGACATTGCCAGAGCACAAGCCAAAACTTGGACCATTACCGCACGAAGATCCTTCAGTCACCCGCTCGAAAGCCGGCGGCAGGTAGCTTCTCGTGCAGTGCTGAGCATCAGGAAAAGCGCAGCAGCCGAACGCGGCGTTCCTGCAGTGGCCAGCCAGTTGGTCGTGAACAACCAGCGCCTCCTGCGATCGAGTTCTCTCGATATCCGCTCCTCGCTACGCTCTAAGGCCACGTTTCCCCAAGGTCGCACCGGTGGAGCGCATCCCGAGGAAGTTCCCAGAGCCTATTTGGCTGCCAAGGCCTACCTCACTGCTTCGCATTTTATTTACGACGAACCCTCCGTCGTCGACTTCATGGAAGCTGCGCAGGAAAGCTCCTATTTCGAAGTGGCGGAAATTTGGCTGCTTAAACAAATGTTGCAACTGGTATTAATCGAGCGCTTCGCCGAGCTGACGTCCGAAGTTTCGCGAACTGGAGCAGCTCGAAACGCTATCGCCCAGGAATCGCAGCCAGACCGATACGCCGCTGAATTTTCTTCTTTAATCGATAGCGTTAGAAAGCTCAGCGACGCTGACTTCAAAGCCGTCTTTCTGGCCCTTAGCAAAACAGAAGCCATCCTCCGCGGTGATCCGGCCAAAGCCTACCCCTGCATGGATCTTGATAGCCGTGGAAGTTATCACGCGGCTATTCAGGAATTTGTTCGCGGTTCGAAGGCCGATGAATTCACCATCGCGCAGCTCGCCGTGGACCTTGCCGCGCAGGCCAGAACGCAGTTTCGCTCCATCCCGGTCACTCGAGATCGCCGTGGTCATGTGGGCTACTACCTGGTTGATCGCGGACGCCAAGCTTTGCAGAAGCGAATCGAGTACCGCGCCCGCGGGTTCAAACAAGTCACCGAGACGTTTCAGGACGCTCCGGAACTGCTTTACTTCATCAGCCTGGAAGTCTTGATCGTCGCCATCATGGCTTTTGTAGTAAGTGGCACTCGCGCCGGCGTTCCCTTAATCGCCGCAACCTTGCTGCTGCTGTTTCCCGCAAGTGAAGCGGCTTTGGAAATCATCAATCAGTTGGTGACGTTTCTGATCCCCGCCCAAGCCTTACCCAAACTCGATTTCTCCAAAGGCATTCCAGAAGATTGCGTCACCATGGTCGCCATCCCTACGTTACTAATCAACGAAGAACAAATCCGCGACTTGGTTCGTACCCTTGAAATTCGCTACGTCGGCAATCGCGACCCGCATTTGTTTTTTGCCTTACTCACCGACCCGCCCGATTCTCGGGAACGCTTCGATGAGAAAGACCGCCACGTTTCCCTATGCTCGCACTTGATCGAGGAACTCAATGCGAAGTACAGCGACGCCGGCGTGCGGCCCTTTTACCATTTCCACCGCCACCGCGTTTTCAACGAAGTAGAAAATACCTGGATGGGCTGGGAACGCAAGCGCGGGAAACTGCTCGACTTTAATGAATTGCTGCGCGGCGAGACCGATAAATTCCCGGTAAAGATCGGTGATCTGTCCGTTCTGACCAGCGTGCGTTACGTGATCACCCTCGACTCGGACACTCAGTTACCACGTGACACCGCTCATCGCCTGGTTGGCGCCGCGGCTCACCCGCTGAATCGCGCGGAAATTAATCCCGCCACCAATACCGTCCAGCAGGGCTACGGTGTGCTCCAACCGCGCGTGGGTATCAGCGTGCATTCCGCCAACCGCTCCCGCCTGGCGTACATTTATTCCGGCCAGACCGGTTTGGACGTCTACACCCGCGCGGTTTCCGACGTTTACCAGGATTTGTTTGGCGAGGGCATCTTCACTGGAAAAGGCATCTACGACGTCGACGTCTTCCACAAAACACTCGGCCACCGCTTTCCTTCCAACGCCATTTTGAGCCACGACTTGATCGAGGGCTCGTATGCGCGCACCGCTTTGCTCTCAGATGTCGAGATCATCGACGATTACCCCTCGCACTTCCGCGCCCACAGCCGCCGCAAACATCGCTGGATTCGCGGCGACTGGCAGATTCTTCGCTGGCTGTTACCTCGCGTCCCAGACGCCGAGGGAAACCTCATCAAGAACCCGTTGAAATTTGTGGCCCGCTGGAAAATTCTCGACAACTTGCGCCGCAGCATCACCGAGTTCGCCACTTTCGTCTTGCTGCTGGCTTCCTGGTTCTTTTTGCCGGGACCCGCTTCCTATTGGACGGCCGCAACCGTCGCGCTGCTGCTGATCCCCCGTTACACTCAGTTGATCTTCTCCCTGCTCAGGCTTGAATACACTGGTGACACCTTCGCGCATGTGAAACAGATTTTTGGGGACTTTACTGCCGGAAATGTCAACGTCCTGATCTTTTTTACTTTTCTGGCCCACCAGACACTCGTAACCATGGATGCGGTTTTCCGCACCGTGGTCCGGCTCACGATCACGCGACGTAATCTGCTGGAATGGGAAACTGCTGCGCAATCCGAAATGGAGAGCAAACGAAAAACTCCCGTCGATGTGTATCTCGATTGGACTCCCGCCGT
>JAUTXJ010000416.1 GCA_030838075.1 Acidobacteriaceae bacterium | reverse complement strand
ACTTTTCTTGGAGGGTTCGACGGCGGCAACCGTCTCGCCGGCCGGTAACGTTTTTGGCGATTCGCTGTGCTCTAATGCCGCAACCAGCGTTTCGGGAGACTGTGTTGCGGGGGTGTGAGCGTCCGCGTTTTCAGCCGCATCGCGATAGGGAGCTGTCGACGTTGGATTCAGGAGCGCCGAAATTTCCTTCAAAGTCGCACGTCTAGAAGCGTCCACTTGCAGGCTGTGGCGCGCAACTTCCAGATACGGCGCCGGTATGGTCTCGGGCACGGGCAGTTCGACGTTCAGACCCCTGACTAGTGGCGTGCGTTGTGTCAACGCTTCTACCAGTGTCACTCCCAGCGACCAAACGTCGGCGGCCGCGGAGACTGCCGCTGTCGAAGACTCCGGCGCTGCATAAATGGTCGCCTGCGGCGCGGGCACGGGCGCGCTACCAATTTCGCTTAGCGTGTCGGTCGATAATTTCAGTTGATCGCCCGCCGCCAGAATATTTCCCGGCTTGATCCGTGTATGCGCGAGTCCTTGCGCGTGCAGATAGGTCAACGCATCCACAGCTGATCCCAGGACCTGGCGCACTTCGTCCGGTTCCAGAGCGCGTTGTGGCAGGATCTCCGCCAAATTCTCTTCCGCGAATTCCATTACCACGTAGAGAAAATTTGTGTTCGCAAGCTCGCAACGTCCCACGCGAATGAGTTGCAAAAGATGAGGATGCGTTAGTTCGCCAGCGACACGCCATTTCGCCAGTTGCGGGTACGCGGACCCATCCTCCGGAATGAATTTGATCGCGGCCTTCTGCTCGCCGGAACTATTCAGTTGTGTGAGATAGACTGCGCTGTGGTCAGAGCCGCCCAAATATTGGAGCAGTTCGAAACCATCCACCGCCTGACCTTCCCAAGTCTTCCAGGCTTCGGACATTTTGGACTCCGTAAATCGATTGTGCTGGGTATTTACTATTCTAGGCGAGATGCCACGGTAACACGCAAGCTCAGATAACAATTTTGGTCATCTGGTTACGTAGGCGGCTTTCGGTAAAGAACAATATTCAAAAGTAGACGGACGGCACGCCTTTGCTCCTAGCCCTGTTATACTTGCCGTAGCTGCAGGAAATCCCGTCCACCCTGTCCCCCCAGCGTAAATTGAGTTGTTGCGTGCTTTCACTGGCGCCTACGGCTCCGGCTTTCATTACCAGTTCGCACGTAGTCGAGACATCCTCGTCGCCGAATCCGGTGTAACTTTGACGGCGATGTCAGTTTGAGAAGTACATAGGTGCCTCAAGCGACATGTCCATATTCAAGGCGTTGAAAAAAAATCCCGGTTCCAGTCAAAGCGACCTGCTGCGGAGCCGCCGCCGCAAAACGTTGCTCGTCAATATCCTAATTATTTCCGTGCTGAGCATCGTGGTGGGCCTCGTGATCACCTGGCAGTCCGGCGGCACCGGATTTTCCCTCCCGAATTCTGAAAGCCAACCGACCACCCCTACAGTGCCGCACGATTCTGGTAAAGAATCGTCGCCACCCGCTCTGCCATCCTTGTCCGACGATGCACCAGACGGTTACAAGCTCGAAACTGGACCTCTGGCGGTAACCGAGGTTGCAGGTCTAGTGCTCCATGACGACAAGCGTAATAAGGATTTGCGCGTTCGAATCTTTTACCCGGTGATGTCGGGCAAATATCCAGTTATCCTCTTTTCACATGGCGCTGGTGGATCGGATACGTGCTGCGAATCGCTGACACGCCATTGGGCAACTTACGGCTACATTACGCTACAGCCCATTCACGAAGATTCCATCGCGCAACGGCGCAGCAGCGGAGATGAGAACGCGCAGTTTGCACAAGGCGTTCGCAAAGCGCTGAAAAATCCGGCTCTCTGGGAGAGCCGTCCGCGGGATATTTCTTTCCTTCTGGATTCGCTTGCTGGTTTGCAGAACCGTGTTGCCGGTCTCAATGGGAAAATCGACGCGAGCCGCATTGGCATAGCCGGCCACTCCATGGGTGCTTACACCGCGGAAGCAGTCGGAGGAGCGTTGGTCGATCTGCCGGGCCATGCTGGTCAAAATTTCGCTGATCCCCGCGCGAAGGCCATTCTTTGCCTTTCGCCTCAGGGCCCAGGGCAATTTGGCTTGACCGCGCACTCGTTCAGCAACATCTCTATGCCGTTTATGGGTATAACTGGCTCGCTAGATGACCTGGGGCCGCTGGCAAACGCAACGTGGCACAAAATTCCATTCGAACGCAGTCAGCCGGGCGATAAATATGAATTGTTCATACAGGGCGCGAACCACGGTTCTTTCGTCAGTGCGGAACCCGTAAACCCTGCTCGCTCGTCACAAGCTGCCGCGATTCTGGGATACACCAATTCCGCGTCCCTAGCTTTCTGGGACGCCTACTTGAAAGATGATCCCGCGGCAAAGAAATTCCTGCAATCCGATGCGCTGGAACGCTACAGCCACGGCGCCGCAAAACTGTCACGCCGCTAATTGCGGTGCTTCAATGGTCAATTCCGATGCGGTTATCATTACTTGTGAGCGAACTATTCGTTTATCGCAGCCAGATGCCCGCCTCCGCGGATGTCGTGTACGCCTGGCACACCAGACCCGACGCGCTCACGCGTCTCACTCCTCCGTGGGAGAATGCGCGCGTCGTTGAACGCAGTGGCTCTATAGACCAGCCAGGCTCGCGCGTGAAGATTCGCCTTCGCGCCGGACTTTTCTTTCAAACCTGGACAGCCGAGCACGCCGGGTGCGAACCGGGGCGAATGTTTCGCGACGTCATGGTCGCTGGGCCGTTTCGTCGCTGGGAACATACGCATCTTTTTATTCCGGACGGGAATAATAAAAGTTGGCTGGAGGATCGCGTGGAGTATGAGTTCCCGTTAGGATGGTTTGGGAAATTGGTTGGCGCAGCTTACACAAAACGGCGGTTGACTCGGATGTTCGCGTGGCGTCACCGCGTAACCGCAGAGGCAGTCGCGCAAGAGGCTCAGCGGACGTTAACTAATCCAGGCTAGCGTTTCACTCGCGTTTACGGCTTGACCTTCCTGCACCAGCAGGCGCTCGACGGTGCCGGACTTTGTGGAACGAATTTCGTTTTGCATTTTCATGGCTTCGACGACCAGAAGGCCCTGGCCTACTTCCACTTTTTCTCCGGATTTCACTAGCACGCGGACTACCTTGCCCGCCATGGGAGCAGTGATCTGTTGGCGTCCTTCAGCTTCTACGTGACCGAGACGGCGCCCACGCCATGAACGCTGGTCGGTGACCTCAGCGGTAAACTCGCGAAGACCAGTTTGAATTTTTAGCAGTCCGTCGGAAGAGCGCGTCACACGAATTTCGTGCGACTCACCGTGAAGCAGAATTGAGAGAGTGTTTGGAGCAATCTCAACCAGGTCGGCTTCAACTGGCTCACCATTCAGGGCGATGCGCCACTGGTCTCCGGAGCGTTCGAGTTCAACGGTGTAATTTCTGGTTCCAGCGGGAGATGCCAATTGCACTTCGAATTTCATGGGGTGCGGTCCACTTGCTGCTTGCGCCCCTCAAGCTTCCATCGCGACGGAACCTCTTCGCTGGCGCCTGATGAAGACGTTGGCGATGCGGCTGCATTTTGCATGGCCTGCCAAACCGCGGCACCGATGGCCGCGGCGTCCTCGCTGCCTTGCTCGAGTGTAGGGGCCCGATGTTTTCGTAGAAGCAATTCGTCGAGCCAGGTGGTGTGGATTTCACCGCGAACAAACTCAGGCTCGGCCAGAATGCGGCGAAATAAGGCGGCGTTGGTTTTGATGCCCGTAACGGTGTACTCCTCAAGAGAACGGCGGAGGCGCGCAATGGTTTCTTCGCGGCTATTGCCCCAGGCGATCAGTTTGCTAAGCAAGGGATCGTAGTCGTTCGGAACAGTCCAGCCTTCATACACGCCTTCGTCTAAGCGAATTCCTGGGCCGCTGGGCGCGTGTCTGGAGAGAATTTTTCCGGGTGAGGGGAAAAAATTGTTGTCCGGGTCTTCGGCGTACAACCGAACTTCCATGGCATGACCGCGAGGAGTGATGGTTTCCCACGCGAAGGGAAGGCGATGACCAGCGGCGATGGCGATTTGCAATTTAACGAGATCGAGCCCGGTAACTTGTTCAGTGACCGGGTGTTCCACCTGCAAGCGAGTGTTTACCTCCAAAAAATAAAAATCGAGGTTTGCATCGACGAGAAATTCCACTGTGCCTGCGTTGGTATAACCGCCAGCACGCGCCAGGCGCACCGCGGCGTCGCCCATTTTTTTGCGCAGGTCGGAAGTCATGAGGGGCGAGGGAGCTTCTTCAATGACTTTTTGATGGCGGCGCTGCACGGAGCACTCACGTTCGCCCAGCGAAACCACCCGGCCGTGCGAATCGGCGAGAATTTGAATTTCAACGTGGCGCGGCTTCACCAAATATTTTTCAAGATAAACACGCCCATCGCCAAAACTGTTTTGCGCTTCAGAGGACGCATCGCGAAAAGCTGCCGCCAGATCACTCAGGCGGTTCACCACCCGCATACCCTTCCCGCCTCCGCCGGCGACCGCTTTAAGCAGGACGGGTAGGCCGATGTTTTCGATTAGCGCCTGGGCTTGTTGGAGAGTTTCTATAGGATCGTTCGTTCCGGGAACGCTTGGCACGTCAGAGCGCCGAGCCAGTTGGCGACCAGCAGTTTTGGAACCTAGCGCTTCCATGGCTTCCGCCGACGGGCCTATAAAGGTGACTCCTGCATCTGCGCACGCACGGGGTAGCGCAGGATTTTCCGCGAGGAAGCCGTAACCGGGATGCAAAGCGTCGCAGCCTGCGCGGCGCGCCACGTCCATCAGCTTATCGATGCGCAAATAGCTTTCACCCGACGCCGCGGGACCTATCGGGTACGCTTCATCGGCCAGTCGGACATGAAGAGACTTGCGATCGACCTCGCTGAATACCGCGACTGAGCGGATGCCCAGTTCTCGGCAAGCGCGCAGGATGCGCACGGCGATCTCTCCGCGATTGGCAATTAGAATTTTTCTGAACATGCCTGGTGAACGGTTCGGCGAAATATTAACACGCAGTGCGCTTGGCCAAAGCCCGGCGTTGGAGTAAGGTGTCCAATCGTTTCTAGACAGCCGGGGGTTTCAAGGAGGTTATGATGAGCAAGCGAATTTTGACGATGTTTGCCGCCGTTTTGCTTTTTGCGGTTATAGAAGGGCGCGCGCAAGAAGCGGTGATCCCCCCTCCGGAGAATCTGGTAGTCGACGGCGTGCCCAAAATACCAGCTTCGTTGGCTGAGACGGCGGGCGACTATGGGTCGTACCGGTTCGCGGTGGTTTCGGACTGGCATCCGACACGTCGCGAGATGCTGATCCGCACGCGCTTTGCAGAGACGCCACAAGTTCATCTAGTGAAGACGCCCGGGGGCGAACGACAGCAATTGACGTTTTATCCCGATGCAATCGCGAATGCGGAGTTTCACCCAAACGGCGGCGACTATTTCGTTTTTATGAAAGATATCGGTGGCGGGGAATGGTATCAGCTTTATCGCTACGACATGGAAACCGGGAATGTGACGCTACTGACGGATGGCAAGTCGCGCAATCTTTTGGGCTCATGGTCTTCAGGCGGCGACCAGATTGCCTATGTTTCGACCAGGCTTACCGGGCAGGATACCGATTTATGGGTGATGAATCCGGCGGATCCGAAGAGCGATCATTTGCTAACGCAGCTGAAAGGCGGCGGTTGGCAACCTATCGATTGGTCGCCTGACGATAAAAATATTTTGCTGCAAGAAGAGATTTCCATCAACGAATCGTACCTGTGGCTGCTGAACGCCGCGACCGGAGAGAAGACTGCCGTAACGCCTCGCGACACGAAGGAGAAGGTGTCCTACGGATCGGCGCGATTCAGCAAAGATGGCAAGGGAATTTATGTGACCACCGATCAGGGCTCGGAATTTCAGCGGCTGGCGTTTCTGGACATGTCTGCCAAGAACCCGAAATTTTTGACGAGTGACATTCCCTGGGACGTGGAGGCCTTTGACCTCACACACGACGGAAAGCGGTTGGCTTTTGTCACCAACGAGGAAGGTCTGAGCGTTTTGCACGTTATGGATGCAGCGACCCAGAAAGAAATGAAACTCCCAAAACTGCCTGCCGGCGTAATACAGGGAGTGCGTTGGCATCGCGATGGGCGGGATTTGGCCTTTTCGCTGACAAATGCCCAAGGTGCGGGAGATTGCTATTCACTGGATGTCACGAGTGGCAAGTTGGAGCGCTGGACGATGAGCGAAACGGCGGTCAAGACAGATGCTTTTCCAGCGGCTGAGTTAGTGCACTGGGCAAGCTTCGACGGAAAAATGATTTCCGGATTCTTGTACAAGCCTGCCGCCAAGTTTACGGGGAAACGGCCCGTGCTGGTGGTGATTCACGGTGGACCGGAAGGACAATCGCAGCCGATTTTTCTGGGCCGTTCAAATTATTATTTGAACGAGCTCGGAATCGCCTTGATTTATCCCAATGTAAGAGGCTCGACGGGATACGGGAAAACTTTTTCGCTGCTGGACAACGGATTCAAGCGCGAAGACACCTACAAGGATATCAATGCGCTTTTCGACTGGGTGGGTGCCAGGCCGGACCTCGACGCCGATAGAATTGCCGTGACTGGCGGCAGCTACGGCGGCCACATGACTCTGGCCGTTTCCACGTTTTATAGCGACCGCATACGATGCTCGGTGGACATAGTGGGAATGTCCAACCTGGTTACATTCTTGGAGCATACGGAAGGCTACCGGCGCGATTTACGCCGCGTGGAATACGGCGATGAGCGCGATCCCAAAATGCATGACTTCCTCGAAAAAATTGCGCTCATGAATAACATCGAGAAAATCAAGAAGCCCATGCTGGTCGTTGCGGGAAAGAACGATCCCCGTGTGCCGGTCACGGAATCCGGGCAGATTGTGGAGGCGTTGAAGAAGCAGGGCACGCCGGTGTGGTATTTGATGGCGAAAGACGAAGGACACGGTTTTCGCAAGAAGCAGAATCAGGATTTTCAGTTTTATACGACGGTTGAGTTTTTAGAGGAATACCTACTCAAATAACAAGTGCTTATTAAAGCGGCTCTTAGAATTTTGTTAAATTACAATGGGATATTGCCGTGTTTCTTGCGCGGATTGATATCGCGCTTGTTTTCCAGTGCTCGTAAGGCGGTGATGATCCGCGCCCTGGTGTCGGCGGGCTCGATGACGGCATCAATGTAGCCTCGCTCAGCGGCTACAAATGGGTTGGCAAAGCGCTGCCGGAATTCTTCGATCTTCTCCTGCCGCAATACTTCACGATTTGATTCCGAAGCCTTATCTAATTCGCGTTTATAGACGATGTTCACGGCGCTTTCCGGACCCATGACCGCAATTTCAGCGGTAGGCCAAGCGAAGTTCGCGTCGGTACGCAGATGTTTACTGGCCATCACGCAGTACGCACCACCGTACGCTTTACGGGTAATCACCGTAATTTTTGGAACAGTAGCTTCGGCAAATGCGAATAAAAGTTTGGCGCCGTGGCGAATGATGCCGCCGAATTCCTGCTGCGTACCGGGAAGAAAACCGGGCACATCTTCAAAAGTGATAAGCGGTATGTTGAACGCATCGCAGAAGCGCACAAAGCGCGCGCCTTTTACGGAAGCGCTGATGTCGAGCACACCCGCGAGAAACGAAGGCTGGTTGGCGACGAAGCCCGCAGGGCGCCCATCCAACCTGGCGAAGCCCACCACGAGATTCTTGGCGAAATGTTCGTGAACCTCGAAAAAATAGCCGTCATCCACGATTGCGTGAATCGCGTCCTTAATGTCGTAAGGTTGCTGAGCATCTTCCGGCACCAGCGAGTTCAGAGATTCGTCGCGGCGGGTCGGGCTATCGAAAGTAGCGCGGCGTGCCGGATCCTCGAGATTATTGGAGGGCAAGAAGCTCATCAACTCGCGAATCATGGCCAGGCAATCCGCGTCATCTCGTGCGATGAAATGAGCGACGCCACTCTTTTCGTTGTGAGTCATCGCACCACCAAGCTCCTGCTTGGTTACTTCTTCATGGGTGACCGTCTTGATTACATCAGGACCCGTGACGAACATGTAAGAAGTTTCGCGAGTCATGAAAATAAAATCCGTGATCGCAGGAGAGTACACGGCTCCGCCGGCGCATGGGCCCATAATGGCGCTGATCTGCGGGATTACTCCGCTGGCTAAAGTATTGCGCAGAAAAATATCAGCATAACCCGCAAGCGAAGCTACACCTTCCTGAATGCGCGCGCCGCCGGAATCGTTAAGTCCGATAAGCGGAGCGCCTGCGCGCATGGCCAAGTCCATTATTTTGCAAATTTTTCGCGCGTTAGCTTCCGACAGCGAGCCCCCAAAAACGGTGAAATCCTGCGCGAAAACGTAAACCAGGCGCCCGTCGATGCGTCCAAATCCAGTCACAAAGCCATCCCCGGGCGGGCGCTGCTCTTCCATTCCGAAATCGACGCAGTTATGTCGGACAAACTTGTCCAGTTCCTCAAAACTGTTTTCATCCAGCAACAGGTGAATGCGTTCGCGGGCAGTGAGCTTGCCGGCCTTGTGTTCCTTTTCGCGGCGCTCAACGCCACCGCCAGCTTCGGCCTCTGCTGACAACTTACGCAACTCTTCCATGCGATCGTGATGATTCGACGCGGAAGCGGAAAGGATCTTTTTCTTATCAGACAAGCGGCCCTCCCGCCAGTGTCGAATCTTTTTTACCAAAAATGCGAACCGCAAGATGCGTGGCCAGCCAAACAGTACCGAGCAGCAGTACCACGCCCAGCAGCAACTCCGCTCCTATAGCCGCAGCGCGCTGTGTGGTTGATTGAATGGCGGTAACGTAAATGGTGGTCTGCACCAGGATGAACATGGCGCCAAGACTCATCGCTACGATCAGGATAGTGGTAAAAATTGAAGCAAAAATCATCTTCATGACAAGGGATTGGCGTCAGGAATCACGCAAACAAGGATAACTCAAGTGAGTGGTTTGAGCCTCTGGCGATAAGCGATGGACGACAAATTGGGCAACATTGGTGGCCTATCCACCGTCACCGCAGACCGGACCAGTCATCCGCCACAAGAATGGAATCGCTGGGATTTGACGGATCGTATTTAACGCTGGCCGGTTGCCCGGCTACCAGGCGTTCGAAACGGATTTGGCCTTCGAGGCCAGTAATATCCTGCGCCGTGTGATAGGTGACGCCCGAAATCGCGTAACTATAAGAAACCAGCTGACGCAACTGATTGTCAGGCAGCGGCCGGGCACCGAATCCAAAAAGTTTTTTTGATTTCGTTGGAGGCTCGGGAGGATGCTCGCCGAATTCCACAATTTGGCCCTCGGCGATGCGTCCGATCTGATTCAGATGCAGGCGGCGCTTACGCTCCACAGTCTCAGAACTTTCCGCAGGACGAGAAAACGCGTACCCAATCAGCGCAATGCCGACTAGCGCGGCAGCGGCCATGGCCAACATTACGTTCAATTCAAGAAATACAAAATTCAACATCCAGGCTCCGTCTAGATTTCAAGGCAATTCGCGTGGGAGTTCTATGCGATGGGTTAGCGACGGCCCAAGCGACCCCACGCAGCGTAGTTTACCGGAATCAGCATGCGGATGAAGTTGCGGCTGCGGAGCATGCGCTGGATTACGCAACAGAGGGGTCTAGATAATTTCAAGCCATGAATCGAAGGAAAAAATCGTCAATGCTTGGGGAAACTCCTGACCGTGAAGGAATCAGCTGGCGCGATGGTGAGGATGTTCGAAGTGCGCGGAGCGGGCTTTCCAGATGCACCGCCCAATCCACGAAACCGTCGCGGCGATCAAATACAAAACCGCGCCCAGCATAAAAACTTCTAAAGGGCTGTACCACTCGCGCAAAGCGGAGAAAAACATACTTAGCACCCAGTAAGTAATGGTCAGCATACTCCAGGATATGAGACTGGAGATAAGTAGGCTTGCGGGTTCGCGGCAGAAACTTAACACCGGGATAAATGCGAGCACGCCCATGATGGCGGCAGCCGCGAGATTGCGCTCAACGGAAATGCGGTCAAAAACCGGAACACGATTGGCAAGGTAGATCCAACCGGAAAAGGCCAACGAAAGCCCGCCGCCTGCAAGCAGACCGATGCGCACTGCTGAGTTCCTGAAGACGTGGAGCTCTTCGGGCGGGCGAGTTTGTGGGCGAGCCAACATGGTCAACGGCTCCGACTACAATACAACCCAGGATTATTGCAATGGTTGCGCTGTTTCTACGAGGGCCGGGGGACTCGGTGCACTCTCATTGCCTACACGATCCACTGCTGTTACGGCATACCAATAGCGGCGCGCGAGCTGTACAGAGGTATCACGATACGCGGGCGTGGGCAACAACTCCTGTGTCAGAAGCTGACCTTTTGTGTCTGGCTGCTCACTCCTATAGACGCGATAGCCTGCAAAATCCGACTCTACGTTGATGGACCACGAAAGATCGACGACTGGGGCGTTATCAGTTTCTTCTGGCACTACAGCGGCGGAGATGGCTTGCGGGGCAGCGGGCGGGAAAGTATCCCGAGGGGTCACAATGGCAGGCGTGGAGTCGGCGGATTCCAGAGCAACCCCGTCCCGGTCGATCGCGCTGCGAACTATGTAAGCGTAGGTCTTGCCGAATTCGAACGATCTATCGCCGAAGCTTCCTGTCGGTTGCGAAGCTAACAGCTGAAGCTTGCGGTTTAAATTCAATTGCGAAACGTCCTGGCCCGCGAGATTCGTGGAGGCTTCGTCCAACTCAGCGCGATAAATATTGTAGTGGACGGGAACGGTGAGTGGATCGCCAGCGGACGTGCGATCGACTGTAGGCCAAGTGAGTTCGACGGCTGGCTCGGTGACACGAGTTTCTACCGATGCGACCCGCGCAGGTACCGGAAAGATGCGCAAAGAAACAATATTGGAATTAGCGGAGGCGCGTTTTTGTGACAGACGGGTGCGCACTACGTAGATCGCGATTTTACCCGCTTGGGCTTTCGTTTCTTCAGGTCTCAGGGGGTCACTGAATTGGACTTTATCGCCGACAAAATATTTCTCTGCCAGGGCGCCGGGAATGGTGTCGACCACGCGCAGTGATTTCAAATCCGGCGAGCCATCAGGTTTCGCAGTGCCGCGAAGGACTTCGACCGCGGGGGTTGACAGCAAACGATCGCCGGTGATCGATCTGCCTGGCATCGTAAATGTGAGTTCCACGCCATCGCCGGCCTGATGCGCGGTTAGGTCAGTGATCGCGGCCGCCACCGGGGGTGTAGGTGGGACCGGTTCCCCTGGAGCGCCGCAACCCGTAATCACCAGCAAAACAAAAGTAATCCAGATGCTGAAAAACAGGCCATCCGGGACCGTGTCCGACGTTATGCTCGACGCGAAATTCCTGCGGGCTGGCCGTGGGAGTTTCGCGGGTGAGATGCTCACTCGATTGGACTCTCCGTTTCGGAGTAATGAAGATTACAGGATGTAACGGCTCAGGTCCTGATTCTTGACGATGTCGGCGAGTTGTTTGGTGACGTAGGCGGCATCGATCTTGACGTTCTTTTTCTTTAGATCCGGGGCTTCGAACGAAAGTTCATCGAGAACTTTTTCTAAAATGGTGTGCAGGCGGCGCGCGCCGATATTTTCAGTTGCCTCATTGACGCTGGTGGCAAAACGCGCTATCGCGGCTACCGCATCGTCGGTGAAGACCAATTTCACGCCTTCGGTTTCGAGCAGGGCCACGGATTGCTTGAGCAACGCGTTTTTCGGTTCGGTGAGGATGCGGATGAAATCTTCTTCTTTAAGGGACTGCAGCTCGACGCGAATTGGCAGACGGCCTTGCAACTCCGGGATCAGGTCAGAAGGCTTGCTGACGTGAAATGCGCCTGCGGCGATGAATAAAATGTGGTCGGTGCGAATCATTCCGTAACGAGTATTGACGGTGGTCCCTTCGATGATAGGCAGAATGTCGCGCTGCACACCTTCGCGCGAAACATCCGGGCCATGTCCTGATTCTCGGCCGGCAACTTTATCGATCTCGTCGATGAAGATGATGCCCATTTGTTCGGCGCGTTCCACCGCGGTGCGAGTGACCTGATCCATATCGAGGAGTTTGTTTTCTTCTTCTTGGATCAGGTATTCGAACGCATCGGCCACGGACATTTTGCGTTTCTTTTTCTGTTGGCCAAACATTCCAGACAGGACGTCTTTGATATTGACGTCCATCTCTTCCACACCTTGATTGGAAATAATTTCAAAGGAAGGTATGGAGCGTTCACGGACTTCAATATCTACCATGCGCTGATCCAGCTTGCCTTCGCGCAACTGCACCCGCAATTTTTCACGGGTGCGGTCGGTTTGTTCGCGTTGGGCGGTAACGTCAGCTTCTGTCGACCCCGTTGCAGGTGCTGGCGACGGCGGAAGCAGCAAGTCGAGCACGCGCTCTTCAGCGGCTTGTTCCGCGCGGTCAGCGACTTCGTCAAGCTTTTCCTCGCGGATCATATCGATGGAAGTCTCCACCAGATCGCGAACCATGGATTCCACGTCGCGTCCAACGTAACCGACTTCGGTGTACTTGGAGGCTTCCACCTTGACGAATGGACATCCTGCAAGACGCGCAAGGCGGCGCGCAATTTCGGTTTTGCCTACGCCAGTAGGCCCGATCATCAAAATATTTTTGGGAAGAATATCTTCAGCGATTTCAGGCGCGAGTTTTTGCCTGCGAACACGATTGCGCAACGCCACCGCTACAGCACGCTTTGCAGCGTTCTGGCCTACGATGTACTTATCGAGTTCGACGACAATTTCTCGCGGCGTCATGTCGTCGAGGGCAGGTAGCAGTTCTCCCTCTTCGGTGGGCCCAGTTCCATTTGCCCCGGGAGTGAGTACGATTTCTTTATCAGTTTTGGACGGCATCGGGTCCTTCTAAATTACTTCCAATCTTTCGCACGACTCGTTCTCATTCGTCACAATTAAGCCCGACTATAGGATGCTTTGTCGAAGCATTGCGGTTGATAATCTGTTCCTAAATCTCCTCAACAGTAAAATTCGCATTGGTATAAATGCAAATCTCGCTGGCGATGCGCATCGCTTCCATGGCCAGATCTTTGGCATTTAATTTAGAGTGCTTTACTAGCGCGCGCGCCGCCGCTAGAGCGTAGGAGCCGCCGGAACCGATGGATACAATTCCGTCATCGGGCTCAATGACGTCACCGTTGCCCGATAAAATGAACGTGGCCTTATTGTCGGCAACGATCAGCAGCGCTTCCAGATGGCGGAGCGCGCGGTCCTTACGCCACTCTTTGGCAAGTTCGACCGCGGATTTCTGCAAGTTTCCGGAATGCTCCTGAAGTTTACTTTCGAACCGCTCGAATAAAGTGATGGCGTCGGCGGTCGAACCGGCAAAGCCGGCGATGACTTTATCGTTGTAGAGCCGGCGGGTTTTGCGGGCGGTATGTTTCATGACGTGATCGCCCATGGTTACCTGGCCATCGGCGATGAGCACAACTTTGCTGTCCTTACGCACGCACAGAACCGTGGTTCCGTGCATCAGTGCGTCTCCCTGAGTATGAGGCATTCAAATATTATACCGCTGACCACCTTCCGGTCCCTAAATTCGTCTGAGCGGGCGGAATTTTTTCCGCCAAATCAGCGCCTTCTTAACAATTATGTTCGAGCGGCCAGCGCCAATGTGTTGCGATGAGCGATGGCTTCGATGGTGATCATGGGATTGACTCCAGAAGCGCTTGGAAAACTGGAACCATCCATTACGAAAAGATTGCGGACCTCCCAAGTTTCCCCGTCAGGGTTGGTCGCGGAAGTTTGGGGAGAACTCCCAAGGCGGGCAGTCCCCATGATGTGGAAGGAAAAAAGCGCCAGGCGGCCAGAATCCCAGCCCGCAGAATCCATAGCTTGCGTGAATGATTCGGTCGAGCCGCTGAGGCCCGGCTCGTAAGCGCACCATGTTGCGTGCGGCGAAAAAATATGGCGGGCGCCGGCTGCTTCAAGGATGCGCGCCGCGGAGATAAATCCCCGGCGCAAGTGCGCACGGTCAAAGCGCGAAAGAGCATAGTGCGCGACAGGATGGCCTTCTCGATCGATCGTTACGCGGCCGCCATCCCTATCGCGAAGAAGTACACCGATGCCAACGGTATTTGGAAGGCGCTCAAGAAAATGACGATGCTGTTGTGGATTGCGCCACGGTAAAGCGGCTACGGCGATCACCGGTTGCAGGGCGGTGGTTTCATATTTCACGCCAAAATTTCCGGTCATGGAACGATGTTCGTCGGAGTAAATCGCCTGCATCGTGCCTTCCCAGGGACGGATCTCCTCATCGAACACACCATTCACATTAGAGACCGGGTGCAAATGCAGATGCTTGCCGATGTGTTCGTTGCGCAGGCCGGAACGGCGCAGCAGTGCCGGCGTATGAATGGCGCCACAGGCCACCACGACAAATTTGCAAGTAATGGAAACGCGATGGCCACTTTTCGAGACGGCTTCGACTCCGGTGGCGCGTCCGCCTTCAATGCGAATTTTCTGAGCGCGTGTTTCGGTCACGATGCGGGCCCGATTTTTTTGTGCGTCGGCGATCCACGTTTTTGTTACGGATTGTTTTGCGCCCAAAGCGCATCCGGCTCCGCAGTAGCCACAGATTTTTCCCTGGTCGCAGCCGATCACATTGCGCGGCATCGCGTCAACATGCCAGCCCAGAGCGCGTAAACCCCGATCCAGAATCTGCTCGCGCGCGGAAATGCGATTGTGGTGGTTGTTTACCGAGAGCCGGGCACACACAGCATCAAGACTGCTTGTGTATTCGTTTCTCGTGAACCACGGGACGCCGCTTGCCGCCCATTCCGCGCGGATATCATCGGGCGTGCGGAACGACGTGGTGTAATTAACGACGGTCCCGCCGCCCAAACATTGCCCCGCCAACAATCCGACGCTGTGATCGTCGGTGGCCGCTGAGCCACCTTCGGTATATAGGCGCCGGTAGCCGGCAAGTTCCGCGCCGTCGAAATCGGCGTCATCGTAATATCCGCCAGCTTCGAGAATGATCACGTCTTTTCCTGCAGCAGCGAGGACAGCCGCTGCGGTTCCGCCACCGGCGCCAGAACCAATAACGCAAATTTCACAGGATAGTTTGGTGTCTTGTTGAGGAACGAGGGTGGTCAACTCACGCGACGAGCAAGAACGGTCGCCGAGGTTAGGGGGACCTGGATAACCGATTTTGTCCCACACTGGCGTGCGCGCACCCCCTAGGCGCGGCAACATTACATAGAGGTAAGACACTGCTTTACGCAAAGCCTGAAACGCGGCACGGCGACGGCCAAGCGAGCTTTCGGCCCACGAGAGCAAAACTCGAACGCGCGCGTCTTCCGGCAGTGTTGAAAACCGCGATGCACGCGCAACCGAAATCATGCTGTGCAGTTGCGAATCCCAGAAATTGAGAAGCTGCAGAAATTGCTTATGATCGCCGCGGCGTGGATTGAAGTCCATGGCATCTGCGATCGCTTGCGGCACACCCAGTTCAGAAGCCGATGGCCAGCCATCCTCCGCCGGTGCGAAGGTGTCACAAATTAATTGCAGGGAATGCTGCTGGCGGGGAGTTAATTTCATCGGCAGGGAAAGACTAACAAATGGCAGTCAACGCTGGAAGGAAAGGCAGCGGCCCAACTTCGGCAGACCGAGACAAGCATTACATAATCACTCTCGGGCATTCCTGTATCTATCTTTGTCTTTTTTGTTTCCGACTTGTGCGTAACGCGTCTCGAGCGCGGCCTTCGAGAACATGTCTTCGGGAAGATGGGGATCAAAAGTGCAGGTGTCGTAAAACGCCTGGTAGTTACGTTCGCCGTTGCGTTCACGGGAGACTTGTAACGCCACCATCACGCTCCCTTTGCGTTGATAGTTGGTATAAATGGTGGTTTCCTGCATTCGTTGCTGAGTATTTTCGTCAACGGAATTCATCACGCTGTGCAGCAATAAATGCGAGGAACGGTCAATTCCCAGCCGCAAGGTGCGCTGATCATCGGAAATTTCCACCCAGTCAACGGGGTGCATATCGACGATGCCTTGTCCCGCGTAATTCAGATTCAAAGTTTGATCTTTAAGCCCGAAGCGCAACACATTATCCACGTTGTATTTCGCCGCCACCGCAAAATCAGAGACCGCTTGAGCAGGCTCTTCGCTGACGCCGGCGCGATCCATGGTCCAACCCTGGTTGCCGTCGAAAACGTCAATGATGTTGCCCTTTTTAGAATAGTCGATGCGGTGTTTGTCGGGGTAACGCCAATAATCCTTGAAGTCGATGAAGCCCAAGAGTTCGCCAGCGTGCCCGAATTGCGCCCTGCGGCCGTCACATTCGCGCTCGCGAACTTCGAGATAAGCAGGGCCGCCCAGAGCCTCAGTCAGTTGGTTCAGAATCTCGCGCGCCTTGGCGACACGCTGCTCGGGCATCATGGCATCCGGATTTTGCCCTGGGCGCATCGCAGCAATAGCCGCGTTGCTCGCGACGTATGCGGCGCTGACCAGCAGCAGCGCGCATGAAAATCGCTTCCAGGCATTCGAAAACTTCAGCCACACAAGACCGATCCTCCATTTACATTGATGACCTCGCCGGTCATGAAGTTGGCCAGATCGGAAGCCAGAAACAGAATCGGCCCCGCAATTTCTTCCGCGGTAGCGGCGCGCCCGAGCGGAATGGCGGCAGCTACCATTTTTTGGCCTGCTTTCGAATTGAGAACATCATTGGACATATCCGTGGCAACCCAGCCGGGCGCAACGGAATTAACGAGAATGTTATAGCGCGCAAGCTCGGCAGCCAGGCCTTTAGTGAGACTGATGATGCCGCCTTTGGAGGCGCCATAATGCGTGTGTAACGATTCTCCGCGCTGCCCTGCCGTCGAACTAATGGGAATGATTTTGCCGGACTTTTGCTTGATCATGTGCGGTACTGAAAAATGAATGATGGAGTACACGCTGGTAAGATTCACGCGAATCATGTCGTCCCACTGCTTCTCGCTCATTTTTTCGATGGGCAGGTCGTCGCTGTTCCACACACCGGCATTGGGAACCACAATGTCCAGACGCCCAAGGCGAGATATGGCAAAGTCCACAAGCTTTTTGTTATCTGCGTGGCGACCGACATCGGCTTTGAAGGCTTCCACACGCGTGCCGTGCTTTGCCGCGTCCTGCTCCACCTGGGTGGCGGGTTCTTTGGATTTGTAATAATTAAAAACGACGTCCGCGCCTGCTTGGGCGAAGAGTTTGACTGCAGCTGCGCCAATGCCTCTGGAACCTCCGGTAATTAGTGCTGCTTTGCCCGCCAATGAAATCATCTGTCCCCCAACTATGTCTTGAAGCGAATAAACTTTTGCCGGAACTTCGCGCCATTCGCGAAGGGGTTACTCTGCAAGATCTGGTAGTTAAACTTTTTGCGCGACCGGATTGCGTGCCTGACTAGCCGCGGCAATGAACTCCCGAAACAACCGTTCAGAAAACGCATCTCCGAACATGCGCTCGGGATGCCATTGCACTCCAACAACCCAGTTCGAATCGCCGGTCCATTCGACCGCCTCGATGGTCCCGTCAGGAGCGTGCGCGGTGACGTGCAAACCTTTTCCAACACGCTCCACAGCCTGATGGTGCGAGCTGTTCACCGGAGCCTCAACGGTTGCGGCGATCTTGGCAAGGCGACTGGCCTCCTCAAAGGTGGCGCTGTGAACCGGGTCCTCCTTCGGCTCAGGAACGATGTCGTGCTTGGTGTGCGCTATGGGAGTGTCCGTCTCCTCACGCAGATCCTGAATCAGGGTACCCCCCAGATAAACGTTTAAGAGCTGGCAGCCATAGCAAATAGCCAGGACTGGTTTTTTTTCGCTGAAAGCGTGTTTCAAAATCGCGCGATCAGTATTCTCCCGTGAGGCGTCGGGGGGCTCGGATTTACCGCGATTTGCCTCCCCGTATTCCGAGGGTGCCACGTCGGCGGGGCTCCCCGGCAGGACAAAACCATCGAGGCTCGGCAATAACTGCTGGAGCTCTTGTGGCTGCTGCAGCGATAGCAGTACTGGCTCACCGCCAGCCGCTCGCACGGCGTCCTGATAATTCTTGGTCTTGGCGAGATTGGCTTCTCTCTCTTCCGCAGAGGTCCGCCAGGGAATCCCCACTCGTGGGGGTTGTAAATTTTGGGGGGACATGGACCCCATGAATCCTAGCATCCCAGCTAGAAAGCCAGCAACCCACTGGGCCAATGGAAGCCAAGCCGCACGCGATGCTTGAGCTTTAGGCAGGACGGGAACGCTGATGATGAACGACTGGAGCGTACGGCTCGTCGAGGCAAAACGAGGGTTGGTGAAAGAACGGCGGTAGCGCGCGAAGACTTTCTGAAAGTTGCTCAAAGGAGCTGGTCCAAAGGGTGATATGCCCTAATTTACGGCCTGGACGAGGCGATTTGCCGTAGAGATGCAGGTGGGCGCCCGGTATCGCAAGAATGTCGGCACTAGCCGGGGTTTCCCCAATAAGATTCAGCATCGCGGCGAAACCATAGACCTTCGTCGAGCCAAGGGGCAAATCCAGCACTGCCCTCAGATGATTTTCGAACTGGCTGGTTACCGCACCTTCGATCGTCCAATGGCCTGAATTATGGACGCGAGGCGCCATTTCGTTTGCCACCAGACGGCTCTGATATTCGAAAAACTCGATGGCCAAAACGCCCGCATAGTCGAGGTCGGTAAGAATGCGGCGAGCGATATCTTCCGCTTCGCGCTGAAGACCAGGTGCTAACGATGGCGCGGGAGCGATGGAAAGACGCAAGATGCCGCCGTGATGGCGGTTCTGTACCAGCGGGTAGAACACGACGTCCCCATTTCGCCCACGAACGCTGAGAATGGAAAGCTCGCGCGTGAAAGGAATGAAGCGCTCCAGGATGAACCGTGGGGAGTCGTGTGAGTTTTGCGCACCATTCATGCTCGGGCTTTTCACGAAAGCCTCGGCCATTTCAGTTTTTAGTTTGGCGATATCGTTAGCGGTTCGCAATATCCACTGCCCCTTGCCGTCGTAACCGAAGCGAGAGGTTTTCAGCACCGCGGGCAAACCAACGGTGGTTACTGCGGTGTCCAGCGATTTCACGCTATAGACTGGAGCAAACTCCGTAGTCGCTATTCCCAGTCTGCGAAACAACGCTTTTTCTTTCAGACGGTCTTGCGCAACCTCCAAGGCTGCCGGCGGAGGGAAAACCGGAACGCGTTCAGCTAGAAATCTGGTTGCTGCAACGGGAACATTTTCAAATTCGTAGGTCACAAGTTCAAGCCCGCTGGCAAATTTTTCAAGCGCGGCTTCATCGTCAAAATCGGCGGTGACGCGTTGCGCGATACGGCCCACGGGCGCCTCAGGAGAAGGATCAAGAAAACGGAACCGCAAGCCAAGCGGATAGCCGGCCAGCGCCAGCATGTATCCAAGTTGACCGCCGCCGAGGATGCCGATGGTCACGAGGATTTCCTCGATTTGCCGGTACGGGCTCTTCCGCGGCCTTTTTTTGATGGCGGAGGCGTGGAGGGATCAGGAGCTTCGAGGACGCGACTCGTTTGAGCCTCTCGAAATTGGCGCAGTGATTCTCGAATTGCAGGGTATTTGATGCCCAGAATCGCCGCAGCGAGCAGCGCGGAGTTGATGGCTCCTGACTTGCCGACTGCCAATGTGCCTACCGGAATTCCGCCGGGCATCTGGGCTATGGAAAGCAGCGAATCGAGTCCCTTCAGAGCCTTTGACTCAACGGGAACTCCCAAAACGGGTAACACCGTTTTAGAGGCAGTCATGCCGGGAAGATGTGCGGCGCCGCCTGCTCCCGCGATAATTACTTCGATGCCACGCGCCTCGGCGCCGGAGGCGTATTCGAACAACAAATCCGGAGTGCGGTGCGCGGAGACGACTTTTGTTTCGTGGGGAATGCCTAAATCGGATAGGGTTTTGGCGGCAGGTTCCAGAGTTTCCCAGTCAGACGATGATCCCATGATCACACCAACCAGCGGTTTGGCGCTGGCCGGCAAATGATCGGTGTTATCGCGCGACGTTGATTTCTTGTCAGGCATCTCGATAGTGCGTTCGTTAAAAAATCCGTACAGATGATGAGGCGGATATTCTACGGTGTTTTGTGGTTTGCGGCGACTCGCGTGCGACGTTTCCAATAAGCCCGCAGTTGGCCGACTAGATACAGAGAACCGCAGACGAAGGTGACGTCGTCAAGTTGAGCCTTGGCTAAAACATAATCCAAAGCTTTTTCGGCGTCTGCGATGGTTTCGGAATGGCGCGCGTGATACCCGGCGATCTCTGCCAATTGTGAAGCAGAGATGGCGCGCGAGGTGCGCGGTTCCGTTAACACCACTTCAGCGGCCAGTGGAAACAGCCAGCCCGCTACTTCGTCGACCGATTTGTCTCGCAGCGCTCCGTAGATGAGCCAGATTTTGCGTGACGCGAAATTCTCAGCGATAAATCCCGCCAACTCGCGAGCTGCGGCGGGATTGTGTGCGCCATCGAGATAAACGTCCGGACGGGTTTGCAATTTTTCCAGGCGCCCTGGCCACACGGTATTGGAGATGCCATCGGCGACGGCGCCGTCCGAAATGTGTAATCCGCCTTTCGCGAGGATGCGAACCGCTGCGACAGCGTTAAGGGCGTTTTGAACCTGGAAATGGCCGGCTAAAGATGGGGAGATATCAAGTGACCAGCCGGACGAGACTTCTTCAATGGTCGCGCTGACAGTTCCTGCAGGAAAGCTTTCTGGCTTCGCTTGACGCCCGCTGACCGGCTTTTCATGAATGCGATAAGCAATACCCGTTTCGATGACCGGGCAGCTTAGCTCTTTGGTGTGCTTAAGAATTACGTCGCGAGCTTCAGTACGTTGTTGAGCGATTACGACTGGGGTCTTCGGCTTCAGGATGCCCGCCTTTTCCGCGGCAATTTCATACAGGGAGTGTCCCAGAAAATTCTCGTGGTCGAAATCGACCGGAGTAATGATCGTAACTGCCGGAGCGACAATATTTGTGGCGTCCAGACGGCCTCCAAGTCCGACTTCAAAAACTGCAAAATCCACTCGTTGCCGTGCGAAATATTCCATAGCCATGGCGGTAACGCACTCGAAGTAGGTCGGATGAGCACGCAGCTTGCCGTCGGCAAGGAGCTCCTCGATCGCCTCATGGATCCTCGTGAACACCGCGGCAAAATCTTCGTCGCTGATTTCTGTTCCGTCGACACGGATACGCTCGTTTATTTTCTCGAGATGAGGTGAGGTATTGAGTCCAGTCCGCAGCCCGGCGTGCCGCAGGATCGATTCGAGAAACGCGGCGGTTGACCCTTTACCATTCGTGCCCGCGATATGAGCGCTGGGGCATGCGCGGCTCGGATGATCGAGGCGTTCATCCAGGACGGTGATATTTTCCAGATTGAATTTTGCGGCTGCGGCTTGCGTTGGTGCGGCTAATTCGCGGCCAAGAGAAAGCAGGTAGGCTACAGCGGCG
>JAUTXJ010000404.1 GCA_030838075.1 Acidobacteriaceae bacterium | reverse complement strand
GCGCACCACGGCTTGCACAATAAAATCGGGAATATGAATGGCGGCAAATGACATGAACGTTCAATCGCGAATTGGAAATAAAATTCAGCAAAATTATTTGCGTCCCGCGCTCCTCATTTAAGTTTCGTTTCCACAGGCAGGGCGTGCAGATAACTCCAAACGGATTGCGCGCCAAAACTTTGCGTATTTTCGTCTCTATGATCGGTTGAATTGTGTCCCGCAAAATGTCGTGCAATAGAAACTGGCCCATTTTGCGCTCGCTGAAAATTGACCGACTGCATGCGCGTATGCAGCATCTCCGCTTGAACCTCCGAGCCATCCAGCAATCGTGCATGCGGCAAGCACGCCTGCGTTAAACCTTCGTGTGGCAAACATTCCTGTGCCAGGCGTCCATATGGGCGTCCATACGAATGTCGCGAAATTTCTGCCGTCTTAATTCCTGGGTTGTTACCAGAGGTGTGATCGTTAACGTTGCTTTCCTCTGTGCCAGACCACTTCGCCCCTTTCATGCTCATCCGCAAAACCAGCGAAGCACACGTTTTCGCGTTGGACTCCTGCTCCAGCACCAGCAACACCGTCGACGTATCTTCCACCGCGCGCCGGAACCGGAACCACGCATTCAGCGGCACATGCCGCACCGTCTCCGGCGCCACATCGCTTAGATCCAGCGCAATAAATCCAAACCCACCGCCCTGAATCACCAGATCCGCAGCCCGCAAAGACTGATTCAGCCCGTGGCAGCGCACCCACAACAACTGCTCCAGTTCCACCCCCGCCGCTTCCGCGCTTCGTGGATCAAATGAATCTCGCGCGTCAATCAACGCGCACACTTCCGCCTCCGCCGTCCTCGACGCCAAAGCCGAAAGCAGCACCGTAGTCCGCCCCGAACACGGCGGCCCGCAAATTTCCGTCAACGCCCCACGCGGAAAGCCCCCGGCCAAAGCATCAATCTCCGGTATCCCCGTAAGCACCGTCTCCACGCTCTTGCGGTCGCGATACCCAAACGGAGAAACCACCCGCCCAGCCAGCGAAAGCTCAACATCCGAACGGAGAGTAGCGAGATTGGAGCGCATGGAAAATATTCAGGACTCAAAAACGAGGTTCGCTTTTTGTTCGCCCTAGCGTATTCTGTAAAATTCCCGCGCCCCTGTCAAGCCTTTTACTTTTTAACTTTAGTGGATAAAATTTCGAAAGACACAACCGCGCATCACTATCATCTGCATGGAACTAAAGATTTTTTAAAAATATCCCCGCTGCCACCGCCAACCACGCACGACTTCCTCCAAGCATTCAATTTTCCCGGTTTTTCCTTGACATTTTTTCTCGCCCGTAAATCGGCAACCTTGATGGCACTGCAGTGAATTTCTGGGGCTCGCAGTGGTCAAAAACAATTCGCTCAGCAGTGGGGCGGCACCAGATGCCTTTAAAGGGTTTGCTGGTACCGCTCCTCAGGCTTGCGGTGGAGCATGGTCCAGCGTTCCCGCCAATAGCCCTCCGCCTCCTGCCACCCTGCCCTCGTACATGGGCGTAATCGTCTCGAGTTCCGCCCATCAATCAGGCAACGCGATCTCTGGTGACGTTCCAAAGATCGTGGTCGTTCGCACTAACCCTGGCTACGGGCCGAGTTCTAGTCAGGTCGGAACAGGAACTGTTGTTGCGACCTACTGCGGCCACTAACAATCGCTCCGCGGAGAGGGGGCGTCGTTCTTGCTCCCTCTCCGTCGCGAGGCAGACCGTGTAAGTGCGGCGTTGATGCTCAGCGATACGCTTGTCAGGCATCAGGCAGTATTACTTTTGGCCCCACTCACAATAAGGACCTCAGCGGGAAAACTCATCCCCTTGCTGCCGGAGTACTCCTCGAGAGAAGCGAGCATTTCCCGTTTCGCTTTAGGCCTCCGCTCTTCTGAAAGAGTCGCGAATTTTTCATTCAGCTTCTCGGACATCTCGCGTCGCAAATTCCAGAAATCCTCCACGGAGACAGGCGCCTCGATTCTGAACTGCAGCACTCGCTCCGATCGCGCCACCACTCCGGCCCCAGCAGAGACTTCCATTAGCTTGCCGCGAGGCGCAAATCGAAATGCGTCGGGAGCTTCCGGCTCAACCGGCGGCGCATCAACATAGCGATCCATGACGCGTGACAACGCAGAGTGGAAAGGATTCCTTTCAGCGAAATGCCAAACCGCCAAAGCCAGTTTCCGCCCGGGCTTGAGCACTCGCAACATCTCACGAACTCCGTCCACAGGCGAGGGAAAGAACATCACACCAAACCGGCTGATCGCCGCATCGAAAGTGTCATCAGCAAACGGCAGATCGTCTGCAAAGGCCTCCTCAAATTTTGCGTTCTTTAGCTGCAGACGTTGCGCCTCAGCGCGCGCAGCAGCCACCATCCCTGCGATCGCGTCAACGCCGAAGACCTTCCCGTTAGCACCCACCAGGGCCGCAACGGTCAATGCCGGCTCCCCAGGTCCGGTAGCAACATCCAGCACCGAGTCCTCACTCCCAATCCCGGCATCCTCAATAAGAGCCTGCGTAACCGGCGCAAACATTCCCCGAATAACATTGCGGTGTTTGTCCCAGAGCGGCGCCGAATCCCGCCATCGCTTCATAACCTCTTCGTCGGGTCGCATAACCGAATTATACCCGCGCACGAAAAGAGAAATTCCCGTTGCAACTTCACTTACGTCGTAACTTTGATGTGGTAATACGTCCGGTATTAATGTGAGGTGTTTGTTCTACTAAAGTAAGGTGTTTGAGGAATCGATCTTGTGCGCTCTTCGAACGCTCATGTCTCGAGTAATTGCCACCGCGCCCACAACTTTTCCACTGGCATCCTTAACCGCCGAGATCATCTCTGAAACTTCAATACGACGCTCACCCTTACCGACGTGGACGGTTTCCTTAAGCTGGGTTCTCTCTCCCCGTTTCAGGATTTCAAGCACCGCCAATAAATCATCCAGCTGATCCGCAGGCAAAAGAAAAGTCCTGGGCCGTCCGACTACCTCGTTCGCAGAATAACCGTAAATGTGTTCAGCGCCTGCATTCCAGCTGGCAATCGTGCCATCCAGCGTATGCATGATAATTGCATCGTTGGCGCATTCCACGATGGACGCGAACTGCGAAAGTTTTTCCGCGATGCGCCCTCGTTCCGCAACTGCGCTTTTCAATTCCCGATTCGCGCGCACGAATCCGCTAGCCCGGCCCGCCAATCCGCGCTTCCATTGTTTGTACGGTCCCGTATCACCCAGTTGCGCTCGCAAGAACTGTACGAACGCGGTCCACGATGCGTTATCCAACAGGAACGGCAGCATCACGTTTGCCATCGCCGGACCCGCCGCCGCGGATCTCTGTTTATCGATCAGCTGGTGAAGCGACGGTCCGTATTTGTGCGCCGATAACCATGAAGCACTCGCCGCGTCCAGAAGTTCCCGTTCGGTTTCCGATTCCACTTGCTCCCTGATGCTTTGCACCAGCGCCGCAATATTAGCGATATTTTCGGTCCGCTCGACCAACAGCGGCAGGACTTCTTCGGAAGCCTGGATCAGGATCTCCGTGGTGATTTGTATATTCCGGTTGGAATAAACAAGCGCCCGCTCCGCCAGCTCCAGCTTGGCCTCCAGCGCCCTGCGCGCCGAAATGTGATCGCTTTGTTGCAAGGTTGTCATTGCAAATGAGCGTCATCCAAAGAGCAAAAAACATTGCCGCTAAGCGAGTCAACGGCGCATTGGCACTCGCAGAAAATCATTTCTTCACCGCAAGCAAACTCTCGATTTTCTTTTCCAGTCGCGCAAAATCGATCGGTTTGGTGTCGTAGTCATCGCAGCCGGCATCCATCGCGGTATTGCGATCCGTCACCAATGCGTGCGCGGTCAACGCGATGATCGGTATCCGTCGCGTACGTTCATTGCTTTTCAACAGCCGCGTAACGTCCCACCCATTCATCAGCGGCAGACTGACGTCCATCAAAATAACGTCAGGCGCTTCCGAACATGCCAGCGAATGCCCTTGCTCTCCATCCTGAGCGGAAATGACGTCATAGCCCTTTCGCGCAAGCCTTTTCGAGAGCATGTCCCTGTTCATTTCGTTATCTTCGACGAGCAGAATTTTTAGCATCTCAATTTTTCCTGGCCTTACAACATCTGGGTTCACGCGGTTTTGCGGCCTGGCGTGGCCGACTCGTTCAAAATCAAACTCGAGAAACTGTGAGAAAGAGCTCCGCTCCACACGTATTGGCGGACTCTTATTACAAACAAGAATCTAATATGTAGCATGGGAAGACGAATGAACCATTGGTACTGTTCTTAAGAAAATCCACAACGAAATATTACCTTCTTGGATACAAGGAAATTCGCTCGACTAGCAGAAGACCGGTTGAAAAAACCTACGGCGGGTCACCACGGCCGAAGTCGTTTCAGCGCCTTGACTATCATTGCCAGTTCTTTCCCGCCCATCGAGACGAATTCCACGCCCATGCCTCTGCCCACTATGGAATTGCGGACCACCGCCTC
The DNA here is from genome assembly GCA_030838075.1 of Acidobacteriaceae bacterium. GTDB lineage: Bacteria > Acidobacteriota > Terriglobia > Acidiferrales > UBA7541 > Acidiferrum. The sequence continues at coordinate 6,745 of JAUTXJ010000404.1, read as the reverse complement.
AATCTTTAACTCGCCTTCCACCATCGCAAAAATCAATTTAAGGGGCGTGCCCACCGCCACTACGTCGTTCGTAACAATGAAGGCACCCGAAACGCTAAAATCTAATACCCGGGAAGTATGTCGCTGCTTCTCAAATTTCCACGACACCCACATTCCTGTGGGAGTCGCTACACGGCGTTGCTTCCGTCGCTCAGGCACAACCGTCGGTCCAGCCGCCGGTTTCGATCCTCGCTCACTTTTTTCACCTGGTACTTTCAATACACGCCCCTATCCTCTAAATCTGTTCGATCTTACTCGATAAGTCCCGTTACTCGCGGTTGATTATATCCGAATGACGTAATCTCATCCCCCGCCGCGACTCCGTCCGTTTTCAGGGCCGCCACCTATTCGCCCGCTGGTTTGATACAGCTTTCCTACATTCGAACTACACGGATGCCATTATTCCCCCACACCAATCAAAGTGGTTCATTCCTATACTGCACAGTTGCCGCTGCGCTCCTCGTTTTGGCTCGGAGGTCGCGTAAAAGCTCCTAGCGTCCAGCGTTTTTGGTTCAGAAGTCAGAAGGAGAGGATCCGATGTCGGCTCCCTTGTCCCGTGTGTACCCGCACGGTGTCGAATTGGCCCGCCGAAGCCCGTTAGTCATGGTGGTTCCCGCGGTGATCGTTGTCAGCCTTTTGGGGATTGCGGGCGTTGGCTTTGCCTGGAGCTCTGCGGTACGCACCAAGCATGCTGTAACTGAAAATTACAACGCACTCGAGAAGCGCCTCGCGCAAACAGAGGAAAACAACGCGCAACTGCGCGGTCAACTGAGCGTCGTCGCCGGCCGCCTCAAACTCACTCCTGAAGAGGAAGCCGAGGCCCAAAAGATAGCCGACCGGGTCCGCGGGATGGACGCCCTACAAATCGCGAAAGTGGACGCCGAACTCCGCACCGAACTCGCCGCCAAGGCCAGTGCGAGTGAGCTGGACACCAAGGCCAACAACGCCGATGTTGAAGTGATCACGGCGAAGTCGCACAATGAACTCGCCGCCGTCCGCAAGGAGGTCGTCGACACGAAAAAAGATATGGAAGCCACAGCGAATGACCTGAACAAGCGACTCGAACGGGAGCAACGTGAAATCGAGCTCCTGCGCACTGCCGGGCAACATACCGATTATGATTTTGCACTGAATGCCAAAGGGGCCAAGACCACTCTTGCCGGCGTTACAATTGAGTTGCAAGATTCGGCTGTGAAGAAAAATCAGTTCAATATGGTTCTTCTCATCGGCACCGTACGGTTGGTCCAGAAAAATCGCGTACTCGACGAGCCCATTTTCTTCTATCGCCCTAACGACACCGCACCCATGGAGTTACTCGTGGATCACTTGGCCAAGCATCGCGTCTCCGGTCGTCTCATCGTCCCCAAATCCAGCATGGCGGCCAACAGTGCTAGCAATGTTTCGGCCAAAGCCGCCTCGTCCCATCCGTCGCCGTAACCGAGCAAATTCGAGGCTAAATGTCGCAGTACCAACAATGCATCGGAGCAGACCGCCGCGTACACCACAGGTTTGAAGACTTGCGTGCCAGTCTCGTTGAACTGGGCGAGAATAATAGCGGCATCGTCCTCAATATCAGCGAAGGCGGCATGGCCATCCTGGCCTCCGACGACCTGGACGAGAATAGTCTTCGAAATTTGCGGTTTCAGGCTCCGGAATTTGAGCATTGGATGGAGACCGCCGCGGAAATCGCCTGGATCAGTGACTCCAGAAAACAAGCGGGCATACGTTTTAAGGGCTTAAGCGACGCTGCTCGAACTCAGCTGCGAGCCGGAATCTCCATCGCCACCGTGCGAACCAGGCGCGAAAAGCAAGCCAAACAATCGGGCGCCACCACAGAAGCTTCCCAAGAGCTAACCGAGGTTATGTCTGTTTCCGTGGTGGAGGCAGATTCAGCAACGTCCGTCGCTTCCGAATCCGAACCGCTTCCCAGCCAGGCAAATACAAATTCACCTGCGGAAGAAATTAGTAAGGACGAAGGATCGTCGGCCCCAGACCAACGTGAACCAGCGGGGGATTCTCGCCCGGCGGAAGCGCGCCAGGAAATTGAAACAAACGAACCAGTAATTCCATCGGAAGAATCAAAACAAGGCTCGCGGCCCCGTTCCCTCAACTCGCCGACGACAGACTCACTCAAGACAGAGTCGCCCAATACCGGGTCACTCAATACAAACTCACCCGATACAAAACCGCCAAAACCATTCGCATTGATACCCGGTAACGTGAGACTCTCCCCGCTTACCCCGTGGAAAAGCGCCCTGTCAGAGATGCGCTTTAGCCACCTTCTCGCAAAAAGCGGCGTAAAGCTCCGCAGCTACGCCCGCGACGGGTCAATTCGCGTTTCCTATGGCAAATGGGCTGCAATAGCCGCTATTGCAATTGTAGCCTCGCTCCTGGCTTTTTTCGTGGGATGGCTTCTGGGCGATCCCACCCGCGTAAAATTGCCGCATTAGACTGCACATCGCGAAGGCAATTATAATAATGCGACCTCGCTTTTCCGCGAGTCTCAACAGATGTAGCAAGCTTTGCCATTGGAAAAACTCGAAAATGGCCACCTCGCCTGCGCACTGCTTCAGCATCTTCTCCGTATTAATCCTCGCCTCTTCTGTTGCGCTTCCGAACCTCGTTGTTCCGAACTTCCCTGATCTCGCGATCAAAACCCGCCACACATCTGGCGATCAAAAATCAGCCGATCAATTTTCCGAAGCTCGCGCGCTTTACTTGAAAGGCTCGCGGCAACGCACCGAGACCACGACTGAAAAGCCGCTACGAGGCGATGAAATAAATTCAGCGTCAATTTGGCAATGCGATGAAAAACGCAGTTTTTTCCTTAACCAACGAGAAAAAATCTATTACTCCTCCGTAATCGAAAATAGGTCCGAGCAGTTAAAGAAAACACCTCCAGTAAGCGTGCCGCAGATGTCAGGAGCGCAGGTGACCATCACCATCGACTCTGTCGATACCGGTGAACGCCGCCAGTTTGGCCACTACACAGCTCGTCATGTCAGAATTAAAACCGCATTCGAACCTGGTCCTGGCGCCTCAATGCCGGCAAGCGTGGAAGAGACCGATGGCTGGTATATCGATCTGCCCGGATTCAGATGTGAAGAGCAGCCATACCCCGGTTTCGCTTTTGTATCCGTCAGCATCAGCGGAACTCCAAGAGATCGCTTGCAGGTCAAATGGCTCGGCAAAGCCCCACGCGGCTATCCCATCGAAGAAACATCCGTGAAAACTAGCTCCACAGATACGACCGTGAGCAAAATAAAACTCCTGGAAATCTCCGAAGGTCCTCTCAGTCCCTCTCTCTTCGAGCTACCACAGGGCTACAGACACGCATTGCAAACCGGCTATGGCGGCGCTGATCTAACCAAACCAGACACAATGTTTAACCGAGCGAATTATTACTGGATCATGCTGAGACTCTGGCTGCGCAGTCTTTTCACTTGATCCTATCAAATAAGAAGATCAGTACTTCGGCGTGATAGCCGGCGCAAAGTGACAAGTAATTTTGTCATGCGGAAAAGCGGACTCTTTGATTCCCTGAAGTTCTTTTTCAATCGATACCAAGTCAGGCGGGAGTGACTCTCTTCTACCTGCATACTCTCCGACGGCAAACGTTTTCCTGGCCGCTCCAACACCATCGTCGATAGAGATTGTGTGAAATTCTAACTCTTCTCTTTCTGGTTCAACACCTGCTACCAGGAATTGCCTCTCTGGCAAGTCGAGAAAGTGTTTCTCAATAATCATATGGACCAAATTCTTAACCGTGTCCGTACCGACTTTGTTTCTACAAGTCGGAATCAACGCCAGAGACATCGATCGACGAGGATAAGCCTGCCAAATCACGGACCCATCGCCGTAAACAAAAACCTCTGATAACTCTCACGCGTTGGAGGCAGATACGCAATTTTCAGCTCTTGAAGCGCAGCTTCGTCTCCTAGCATGCCCTCCAAACCAAGTTGATGCCGAGGCTCTGCATCCTGCAGCACACATAACCACAAAATTGTGAAGACAACCCTCATGGCAACTTAGCCGTAAGATCGTACCTCCACTGATTTGGTTGCCACGGAGGGGTTTAGGCCATTTGCACCGCTAGAGATCAACAGTAGTCCCTGCCTCTTACTCACAACGCGCCATCTTTTCGCGCCGCTGAAGGTAACATCGTCAGCCCTGCATGCTTGTTCCCCGACGGAACCCGACTCGGTACCTGTCGGCGATGCCCTGCCTATAACGCCTGCCACCCTCGGCCAGGTTGACGCATCCTAATTTTGATTGAAGAAGGGCAAGCATGGCCAAGCGCACCCTAACCAAGCAGCTGGACCTGATTCCCACCAAAGCCTCGCTCGACGAATTGCGCGAAGCCGCCAAATCCTGCAAAAATTGCGATCTCTGGAAGCTTGGCACGCAAACCGTTTTCGGCGAGGGTGTGGCGCACAGCAGGCTGATGCTCGTGGGCGAACAACCCGGCGACCAGGAAGCTCTTGCCGGCAAACCCTTCGTCGGTCCCGCAGGCAAGCTACTCGATAACGCCCTGGTAGAAGCCGGCATCGACCGCAAAAAAGTTTACGTCACCAACGCCGTGAAACATTTTAAGTGGGAGCCCCGCGGCAAGCGCCGCATCCACAAAAAACCCAACGCCGCCGAAATCGCCGCTTGCCGCCCCTGGCTCGATGCAGAAATCGCCGCCATCCGTCCCAAGGTAATTGTTTGTCTTGGCGCCACCGCGGCCCAAGCACTGCTCGGCAAAGATTTTCGCGTCACTCAGCATCGCGGTGAATTCGTCGAGTCCACACTCGCGCCGTACGTCGCCGCCACCGTGCATCCCTCTTCGATCTTGCGCGCCCCCGATGAAAATGCCCGCCACGAAGAAATGGCCCGTTTCATCGCCGATCTCAAGAAGATTGCCCGCGTTTTGCAATGAGCGATTAAACTATCTGCTCCATGCCTGACCCAGGTAAAGTGCGCATCGGCATCTCCGGATGGACCTACAAACCTTGGCGCGGTGTTTTCTATCCGGAAGACTTAAAGCAAAAACTCGAACTCGAATACGCTTCCAAAACTTTCAACTCCATCGAAATCAATGGCACCTTTTACTCCCTGCAGCGCCCTCCAAGTTTCGAACGCTGGGCCGCCGAAACGCCTGACGATTTTGTTTTTTCTGTGAAGGCTCCGCGCTTTATCACCCACATCAAGCGCCTCAAAGATGCCAAAGCCCCAGTCGCAAATTTCCTGGCCTCGGGAGTTTTTAATTTAGGCCCAAAACTCGGGCCAATCTTGTGGCAGTTACCGCCGAATTTCATCTTCAGGCCCGAAGTGCTGGAAGATTTTTTCCTGTTACTCCCTCACGACACCGAGAAAGCATCCGCCTTAGCTAGCAAACACGATAAATGGATGTCCGGCCGCACTGCGCTGAAGTCCGACGCCAAGCGCCCCTTGCGCCACGCCATGGAAATCCGCCACGCCAGCTTTGCGACTCCAGCATTTATAAATCTTCTCCGCCAATACGATGTCGCGCTAGTTTGCGCCGACACCGTGGAGTGGCCACGGCTGATGGATGTCACTTCCGATTTCATGTATTGCCGTCTGCATGGCTCCGAAGTTTTGTATGCCAACGGCTACGACGAGCCATCCCTGGATCAGTGGGCAACGCGCGTACACCACTGGGCTCGCGGTAGCGAGCCGGATGACGCCGAACGCGTCATCAAAGAAAAAGGCCCGCAAAAACCTCAGCGCGACGTCTTCGTTTATTTCGACAACGACGCAAAAGTCCGCGCGCCCTTTGACGCCAAGAGCCTCACCGCAAAAATAAACAAGCTTCTCGCGAAGTAAACGAACGTCATCCTAAGATTTATTTCCTGTGGCTTGGCGGAATTTTTGTGTCCCCGTAAATCTCATCCGCCTTCGTTTCCGGACGTCGCTCGTCCGGGCCCGGCGTGTCGCCTTGAGTAGACTTCTTGTTGCGCGCCGCCCTTGGCGCAATTTTTGCTTTGGAACTGAGCGGTTTTTTAGTCGATTTCACGATCGCAAATCCTTCTTCCTGCAAATTTCACGACTCCAAAGTCCTTATAATTCCTTCCAACGGAATGGCCACCCATCCCGGCCGGTTATTCAATTCATACCCTAACTCGTACACCGCTTTCTCCAGCACATGCAGTTGCAACAACGCCAAAATCTCCGCGCGGCTCGGCGGAAGAAATTCAGCGCCCCGAGCCGTTTTCAAATACTCATCCAAAAAGCGCTCGCTCACCCATTTGGCCCAAACTTCCGCCCATCCATTCAATTTCCCCCTGTTGCCATCATTAACATTCACGTTGCCCGTCGACGCCAGCAGCGGCGCATGCGCCGCATAATGAAACGACCGCAGCATTCCCGCCACATCCTGCAGCGGCGAACGCTTCAATCGCCTCTGCGACAATGGGCGCGCCGGCTCCCCTTCAAAATCAATAATCACGAAGTCTGCCCCGGTGTACAACACCTGCCCCAAATGATAATCGCCGTGTATTCTCGTCCGCACTGCGCGAATAGGCTTGCTCAGTGCAGCATGAAAGCGCTCAATAATCTGCGGCTCGCCGCCTAGCACTCTCTCCACTTTCGGTTTCGCATTTTCCGGCAGGCGATCGTGCGCGTGCCGCAGCTGTCGAAAAATTCGGTTCGTCAACTCCAGCAGTGCATCCTCAAAGCCTCGCTGAAACGTGTCATCAAAAGG
>JAUTXJ010000399.1 GCA_030838075.1 Acidobacteriaceae bacterium | reverse complement strand
CAGGCTACAAGTCGAGCCTGGGGCACCCTGCGCGTAACTTTACTTTTGTTTTGTTGGGAAATGACCACTTAGTTGCTTACGACGGAGTTTGCCGTTTGCAGCGTCACAAATCGACAGCAAGACCCAGGCTACAAGTCGAGCCTGGGGCACCCTGCGCGTAACTTTACTTTTGTTTTTTTTGCGAAATGACCACTTAGTCGCTTACGACGGGGTTGCGCAGAGTTCCCACACCTTCGACGGAAATTTCTACGACATCTCCAGGGACCAGAGGGCCGACGCCTTCGGGTGTGCCGGTGCAAATTAAGTCGCCGGGCATAAGCGTCATGATGTTTGAGATGTAGTGAATGAGGGCATCGAGCGGAAATACAAAATCGCGCGTGTTGCCTTGCTGACGAACCTGGCCGTTCACGCGAGTGCCGACGCTCACGCCTTTCCACGGATCGATTTCATCAGTGACCAGCGGGCCCGCCGGACAAAATGTATCGAAGCCTTTGGCGCGCGCCCACTGACCATCCTTGTTTTGAAAATCGCGGGCGCTCACGTCGTTGATCGCGGTGTAACCAAGAATGTAGGGATGCACATCTTCATTGGGGGACAATTTGTGACAACGCTTGGCGATAATCACGCCAAGCTCGGCTTCGTGATCGACGCGCTCAGAAATGGATGGGCGGCGAATGTCGTGACCGGGTTCCAGCAGGGAAGAGGGAGGCTTGAAAAAAAGCAGCGGTTCTTTGGGGACGTCGTTGCCCATCTCGGCGGCGTGGCCACGATAGTTGCGGCCGACGCAAACGATTTTGGAGGGTTGCACTGGCGAGAGCAGAGGAGTTTCCAAGAAAGGCAGGGGCTCAATCTGTTCGGTAGGCACGGATTTTAACTTGCCGACTTGTTCCGGCGGAATCGCCAGCAGGTGGGTGATGCGTTCGACACCCTTGGAAGATTCGACCAGGCCGTATCGCGCGGCGCCTTTGAAAGTAAAACGGCAATATTTCATTTATTCCTTCCCCCCTGAGGAATACGAAGGTTGCTGCTAAAAGTTTCGCAGAAATTTAGGCGCTCTGATACAGCTTGGTCATTACGAATTCGCGGTGACCTAGAGCTTCCGCGCAGGTTAGCCGACCGTTGCAAGTTCTGATCATGATATCGATCAGTCGATCGCCGGCTTCGTCGAGAGACATTTCGCGGCGCAGTATGCCAGAGACATCTAGATCGATATGCTCGCTCATGGTACGCGCGGTCTTGGGATTGGCGGTGAGTTTAACGACCGGCTCGATGGGATTGCCGATCACGTTTCCTTGTCCGGTGGGGAAGAGGTGGACAACAAAACCGGCGGCCGCTTGCAGCGTGACGCACTCCGCCGCGGCAGAAGAAGTATCCATGTAATACAGGCCGGGGCCCTTTGCGGGGGATTCGGCAGGCTTTAGCACGTCGATGAATTTCGTTTTTCGGCCGATTTTCTGCAAATTGCCAAAAGCTTTTTCTTCGATGGTGGTTAAGCCGCCGGCGACATTTCCTTTGGTGGGTTGAGATTCGGAAAGGTCGCTGGTTTTGTGGCGGTCGATCACTTCTTGATAGGCGTTGAAAACTTGCATGAAGCGTTCTTTCACTTCGGGAGTGGCGGCGCGGCTGGCGCATACGATTTCCGCGCCGGTTAATTCTGAAGTTTCGCCGAAACAGGTGGTGGCGCCCAGCGGATCAAGTTTGTCGATGAGATTGCCGACCGTGGGGCAGGAAGCGAGTCCCGAGGTGGTGTCACTTTCACCGCATTTGGTCGAAACGAAAAGTTCCTTGATGGAGCAAGATTCGCGTTGCTTTTCTGAGGCCCACTGCACAAATTCCTGGGCTTTGCGCGAGGCTGCGGCGATGGTGTTGATGTCGCCGTGGCCTTCGATGGAAAAGCCAACTACCGGTTTGCCGGTTTTGGCGATGCCTTCGACGACGCGGCCGGTCCAACTAGGCTCGATGCCGATGACGACGCAGGCTGCAACATTAGGATTGCTGCCGGTGCCGATCAGCGTGCGGAAATGCAGCTCCAGGTCTTCGCCAAATTGCAAACGTCCGTAGGCGTGAGGAAGGGCGAGCGTGCCTTTAATATTGTTAGCAACGGCTTCCGCGCTGGCATTGGACAAATCGTCTAGCGGGAGAATGACTACATGATTGCGAATGCCGACTCGGCCGTTCTCACGCCGATAACCGAAAAATGAATGCTGCGCCACGTTTACCACCTTTTGGTCTTCAGATTGTGGACGTGAACATGGCGGCCTTTGCCGACATCGGAGACAATTCGGCCGACATCATGTCCGTACTTCATCACGGTGTCGCCAACTTTGAGGTCGCGAAGAGCGATTTTGTGACCGAGGGGGACGGCATCGAGAGACTTGAAGCGAATGGTTTCGTCGGTCTCCATGATCCAACCGATGACTTCCTTTCCGGGCTGGACATCTTCGACAACGACGACGCCCACGGAGTCGGCTTTATCGTGCACGATGAAATCAGTGGCCATGAAATTGTTTCTCCTCCGCGGACTTGCTTGTAGCTGACTTAAGGAAGTTCATTACTGACCGACGTCTTTTTTCATTAATAATCGCATGACTTCGGCGGCGGCTTTAGTTACTTCGTCGCGCAAAAGA
>JAUTXJ010000392.1 GCA_030838075.1 Acidobacteriaceae bacterium | reverse complement strand
CGTGAAACCGGGGCTGCGGCGCAAAATGCGGAGGGCGTAACCGGTGTCATTCGTAAAATCTTCGATCAGCTTGCCGATTCGCATGTTATAGCTCCTACGAAAGGACTTAGAGTAATTGTGCGGTTTTCATCCAAATCGAAACGTGACATTTTTTTGCCTGCTTAATTTACAAAGCAATTTCCGCTCGGTATAGCCCCATAAGGCGCACCACAATAAAATACGCCTTTCCCTTAAAAAAGAGAGGGGAAAGGCGGCTTGCCTAGGGTTCGCTGGGTCTGGTAATGTCTGACAGCTTTTGAAGCGTTTGAAGCGTCGAGAACGGCTTCCAGGGGAGCCATTTATGGCAGGAGTATTGCAGCGGCTATTGCCGCGTGAGGAGGGGTTCTATCACCTCTTCGTCAAGCAGGCGGATAATATTTTTGTGGGAGCCAAGGCGCTCCTGGAGATGCTTTCGCACTACACCGGAGTGCCGGAGCAGGTGCAAAGCATCAAGGCCATTGAGCACCATGGCGACGACATCACGCATAGCATCCTGACCAAGCTGAACCAGACATTCATCACGCCTTTTGACCGCGAAGATATTCACGAGCTGTGCAGCCAACTGGATGACGTCATCGATTTGATCGATGCGGCGGCGAGCCGCTTTGTGTTATATCGCGTGGATGTGGTGCGACCGGGAACGATCGAGCTGGTTAAGGTGCTGGTGTCCGCCACTGCGGAAGTGGCGGCGGCGGTGCGGGATCTGGAATCTCCGGAAAAGGCGCTGAAACATTGCATCGATATCAATCGCCATGAGAATGAAAGCGACCGGTTGTGCCGCACGTTAATCGCGCAATTGTTCGACGAAGAACGGGACCCGGTGCAGATCATCAAGTGGAAAGAAATCTTCGAAGTCATCGAGACCGCTGTCGACAAGTGTGAAGACGTCGCCAACGTGATCGAAGGCGTAATCCTCAAAAGCGCGTAACCCACCGATGGAATTTTTAGCGATGTGCGTTGCTAACGTGAATGTGTGTGGTGACGGCGCGGGCTATGGCTTTGCCGATGCTGCGGATTATGTGACGAAGAGTTGTAGCTGTGGATAGCTTTAACCTGCTGCTGATGGTCGTCGGACTCACCTTAATATTTGAATTTTCCAATGGCTGGCATGACGCCGCGAATTCCATCGCGACGGTGGTTTCAACACGTGTGTTGACGCCTTTTCGGGCGGTAGCGTGGGCGGCTTTCTGGAATTTTGTGGCGGCCTTTGTGTTTGGCACCGCGGTGGCGAAGACGATTGGAAAAGGAATGGTCCACATTGAGATGGTGGACGAGAAGGTGCTTTTAGCCGGGCTTCTTGGCGCGATCACGTGGAACTTGATCACACTCGTGCTGGGATTGCCTACTAGTTCGTCGCACGCGTTGATGGGGGGCTATGGCGGTGCGGCTGTGGCAAAGTCCGGTTTTAGCGCATTGATTTTGAGCGGATGGACGAAGCCGGTGCTTTTTATTTTTTTGGCTCCGGTGATCGGGCTTTTTGTAGGCGCGGCGGTAACGATTGTGACCAGTTGGATTGTGCGCAAGCAGCGGCCGCGGCGCGTGGATAAATGGTTCCGGCGATTGCAGCTTCTTTCCGCGGCGGGCTATAGCCTGGGGCACGGCACGAATGATGCACAGAAAGGTATGGGGATTATCACCACCGCGCTGGTGGCCGGAGGCGCGCTGAGCACGTACGCGGTGCCTTACTGGGTAATTCTTTGCTGCCACCTGGCCATGGCCGGCGGTACCATGGCGGGAGGCTGGCGCATCATTAAGACCATGGGGCAGCGCATTACCAAGCTGACGCCCTTTGGGGGATTTGCCGCGGAATCGGCTGGGGCCCTGACGCTGATCGGGACGGCGCATTTTGGTATTCCAGTGAGCACGACGCACACGATCACCGGGGCCATTGTGGGAGTGGGTGCGACGCGAAGGCTTTCTGCAGTGCGCTGGGGAGTAACGAGGCGGATTGTGATCGCGTGGGTTTTGACGATACCGGCCGCGGCAGTGGTGGGAGCGGCGGTATTTCACGGGATACAACTTTGGTTGAAGTGAAGACTGGAGTTTTAGAATCATAATAGACGAGATGGTTGTTGCGTTTGCTGTAATCGGGATTTAGAGATGGCTGAAAATAGATCACATTTTGCGACGGTCGAGGAGGCGGTCGAGGAGATTCGCCAGGGGCGCATGATTGTGCTCGTGGATGATGAGGACCGCGAGAACGAGGGCGACTTGACCATGGCGGCGGAGAAAATTTCTCCGGAAGCCATCAACTTCATGTCCAAGTATGGACGTGGGTTGATCTGCCTGACGTTGACGGAACAGCGTTGCGACGAATTGCATCTGCCGCTGATGTCTCCGATCAATACGTCGGTGCATGGCACGGCATTCACCGAAGCGATTGACGCGCGGGTGGGAGTGACTACCGGGATCAGCGCGTCGGACCGGGCCATCACAGTACTGACGGCGATTGATCCAAAAACCAAGCCGCAGGATCTGGCTCGGCCGGGGCACATGTTTCCGTTGCGCGCGAGGAATGGCGGAGTGCTGGTACGCGCGGGACAGACGGAGGCGTCCGTGGATCTTTCGCGCATCGCGGGGTTGAATCCGTCGGGCGTGATCTGCGAGATCATGAATGAAGACGGCACCATGGCGCGCGTGCCGCAACTGCTGGAGTTTTGCAAACAACACGACATCAAGATGCTGACGGTGGCGGACCTGATTCGCTATCGCATGCAGCACGAACGGTACGTCCGGCGCGTTGCGGAGGCGGTGCTGCCGACGCGATTTGGAAATTTTAGAATGATCGCGTATGCCAGTGACGTGGACCACGATCAACACATTGCGCTGGTACGGGGCGACCTGGACGGCGCGGAACCGGCGCTGGTGCGCGTACATTCTCATTGTTTGACGGGCGATGTTTTTGGCTCCACGGCGTGTGACTGCTCCGAACTTGTGGCGGGCTCGCTGGCGGCCATTGCCAAGGAAGATCGCGGAGTGTTTCTTTATTTGCATCATACGGGGCGGGGATTTTCGGTGGAGACGGGCGCGGAGCCTGGGGCTTTGCCGCAGATTCATTTTCATTCGCGGGGACAACTTGATCGGGAGCCGGCGCGGTTGCGCATGGTGCAACATGAGAGCGGGATCGGAGCACAGATTTTGATTGATTTGGGATTAAAGGATATTCGGGTGCTGACGAATCATCCGAAGAAGGTTGTGGCGCTCGAAGGCTACGGGATACGGATTGCGGATCAGGTGCCTTTGCGATTGGAAGCTGCTAGTGGCGAACGGAAAACTACGCACCAGGTGTTGTAAGAGCGATTATCGTTCAAACTGAAAATCGTGCTCGGTTGGTCGCGGCGCCAGTGGGGCACATTAAGAAGAAAAATTAACTGCAAGACCCGGGTTCAACCTCAACTGTGAACGCGGCGCACCCTCCCATGGTCTTTCCAACTTTAAATTATTACTAGGGCTCTTCTGTTTCTGGTGCAGCCTGCTCGGTCGGTGGTCGCGGGGGCGATGCGTTTTGTGTAGCGGCGGATTTTGTAGGTGCGGATTTTATAGGCGTGCGGGGTTTTGTTTTCGCGCTGGCGGGTTGAGCGGTGTTTGGGACTGAGGCTGCGGGCTTGCCTACGGTTAGATATTTCCTCATTTTTTCAAGGCGTTTTGGGCCTAGACCCCGGATAGCCATGAGTTCGTTGACGCTTTTGAAGGCGTCGTAGGATTTGCGCATTTGCAGGATTTTTTCAGCGGTTGAGGGTCCGATGCCGGGGACTAACTGCAATTGGGTTGAGTCCGCGGTGTTGATGTTGATGGGTTGGGCGGGCGGCTTTTTGGTGGCGAAAGACAGGGCTACGAGAAGCAAACAAAGACTCAGGTGAAGAGCGAGTGTACGAGTCCACATGCCATAGATACTAATTGATTATATTACCTTATGCAATAACACAGAAAGATGCTCAGTGCGGATGGCCTTTAGAGGATTTGAACGCGATTTGCGCGTCGCGGTCGGAGCAATGGCTAATTTACAAACTCCGCGGTTGAATTAGCGGCGGCTCCACGTTACAAAACCCACCCTCCAAAAATCCGAGGGTGGGGCACCCTACGTCCTTTTTACTTTTGACGGGCTCACTTTTACTAAGCGCGAATTATTTTAGGGGGGCGCCTTGGGCGTCGTAGATTTCCAGGTCGCCGAAGAGCCGGGCTTGGGATTCGATTTGGGTGCGGTCGCCTACGACTACGATTTGCATGTTGGCGGAGTCGAGGTATTGGCGGGCGGTGTTGAGTAAATCTTCGGGAGTCAGGGCGCGGACTTTAGCGCGGTAGGTTTCAAGGTAATCATTTGGCAAATTATTCAGGGCGACGGTGGCTAGCTGGCTGAGCAGGCCTTCCTGCGTGGCCAAGCCCATGGAAAATACTCCGGTCAAATAATTTTGCGCATCGGCCAGCTCGGGGACGGGCACAGGTAGTGAGCGCAATTTATCCATCTCGTAAAAAATTTCCGTGAGGGAAGCGGCGACGACATCATTGCGTACAGCCGCGGATACGGAAAAGTAGCCGTGTTCGTGTAGTGGGTGGACGGCGCTGCGCGGGCTGTAGGTGTAGCCCTTGTCTTCGCGGATATTCATGACCAGGCGTGAATTGAATGCGCCGCCGTAGAGACTGTTGGTCAGGCCGAGTTTGATCCAATCGGGATGGGTGCGGGTGATGGCCGCGCAGCCGGCGACGATCTGGGTTTGCACGGCGCCAGGCACGTGCACGAGATAGACGCGGCGGCCATGCGGACGCGGCGGGGCGGCTGCGGGTTTCGTTGCCGGCTTCTTCCCTGTCCATGGGCCAAAAACTTGTTCGGCGCTTTTCACCATGGCTTGCGAGTCGAAATCGCCGACCATGAGCAGCAACGCATTTTCTGGAGTGTAAAATTCGCGGTAAACAGCGATCAAATCTTCGCGAGTGTAAGCGGCGACTTGCGCTTCGGATGCGGAAACCTGGCCGTAGGGATGCGCGCCAAATAAAACTTTGCGAAGCCGCTCGCTGGCCAGAAAGCCAGGAGAAGTGCGCTCCAGCTTTACTTCTTCAAGTTTCTGGCGGCGTTCGCGTTCGAATTCCGGCGCGGGAAAGTTGGCCTCGCGGGCCAGTTCATTCACCATTCCGAGAAGCTGCTCGGCGTATTCGGAAAGACCGGCAAAAGCGATCGCGCTGTTGTCCTGACCAGCGCTAGTGGAGAGATCCGCGCCGATGCGGCGAAGATCTTCTTCGATCTGGCGGCTGGCACGTTTTGCGGTTCCGGTGCGCACGACGGTGGCGGTCATGTCGGCGAGCGCCGGGCCACGAGTGAGAGCAGCCGCATTCCCGGAGCGAAAGAAAAGTTGGCCATGAAATTTGGGAATGGAGTGGGCCTCGGCCAGGACGAGTTCAAGCCCGTTGGAAAGGCGCGTTTTAGTTTGCTTGGGCCAAGTTACGGCGCGTTCCGCGGAGAGCGCAGGAACGCCAATGGCAACTGCTTCTTCAACGGAGGCGGGACGCGCGGACATTTAAGCAGCCTCCTTTGCCGCTACGTTGACAGGTTTGCGGAAGACGATGGCCCGTTTGTCGTTGCGCAAATATTTTTTCGCGGCGGCCAGAACATCTTCGCGAGTGACAGCCAGAAATCCATCGAGAATGGTATTCACGAGTTGCGGCTCTCCATCGAACAAAGTGAAACATGCGAGCAGATGCATGAGGCCATAGCGTGGCATATGGCCGCCGCGGCCGCCTTCCAGAGTGGAGTAATAATCGGAGCGCCATTTCACTCTGAGCTGTTGCAATTCATCTTCGCTGATGCCATTTTGCTGAACCTCGTGGATTACGGCGTCGAAAGCGGCGAGGGTGGCTTCGCTGGAAAATTCTGGCTTGTGCAGGATGCGGGTGACCATTTGGCTGGGGCCGTTGTAGCCGAAAATGTCGTCGATGCCACCGTCAGCCTCGACAGCGATTTGTTTTTCGAGCACGAGTTCGCGATGGAGGCGCCCGGCGCGGCCACCGTGCAGCGCCATATCCAGCAGAGTCATGGCGCACCAATCGCGGGTACGGCGCGCGGGGATGGGATAGCCGATGGCCATGGCAGGCAGCGTGCCGAATTTTTCCTCCACTTCGCCGCGGCGCTCTTCTTTTTGTTCCGGCTCGGTGGGGTCGGCGAAAGGAGGCGGCGGCCCGGCGGGAATATCGGAGAAATATTTTTTTGCCAGCGCGATTCCTTCTCCGGGCTGCACATCGCCGAGGATTAAGAGCACGGCGTTGTTGGGCACGTAATATGTTTTGAAGAAAGATTGCACGTCCGCCAGGCTAGCGGCATCAAGATCGGCAAAATCGCCATAGAAGTTGTGCGAATTGGCCCAATTGCGAAAGGCTACGGGAGGAAGATCCAGCCACGGAAACCCGCCATAGGGCTGATTCATTACGTTGACGCGCACTTCTTCTTTTACGACGTCGCGCTGGTTGCGCAGATTTTCGTCGTCAACTTTCAAGGCGCGCAAGCGGTCGGCCTCCAGCCAGAGCACGCGTTCGAGGGCATTGGAGGGGACGGCTTCGTAATAATTGGTAACGTCGTAGTGCGTGGATCCGTTGAGCACGCCGCCGCTGGAATTGATGAGCTTGATGTGCTGCATCTTGGGCGCGTTCGCTGAACCTTGAAACATCATGTGCTCGAACAAATGCGCGAAGCCGCTGCGGCCCTGAGGCTCGAGGCGAAATCCAATTTTGTAATAGACGCCGACGGTGACGACCGGAGCGGCGGAGTCCGGGGCGATTACGACTTTCAATCCGTTTGGTAACGTAGTGTGTTCGATTGCGATTTGGGGCTGCTTCAACCTTTTCCTCCTGCGGAACCAATTTTCACAATACTGATTTTATTTCTCGAATCGCCATTCTGGGCGGTCAAAAGGCCCGCCGAGCCAGGCGACAAAACTAAGGTGGCGAGGCTGTTCAACGCCGCATAGGCGTTGGAGAGTTCGCGCGGTAAACGTTTCATGGCCGCCAGATGAGCTGCCACAACGCCGTAATCACCTCGAGCTAAAGGGCCGGTCCACGCGGCCCGCGGGCCCAGTCGCTCGAAATTCTCGAGCACTTGACGAGTCAACTGCAACAGAGCACGAACGGCTTCGCCGCGCTTCATTCCGGCTGACATCAAAAGGCGCGTTGAAGTTTCTTCGATGGCCAGCACATGTCCAGCGGCGAACGCTGCAGCGGCGTGATACAGGGCCTTGCTGCCGCCCGCGATTTGCACAGGCAGACCGCCAAGAGTGCGCACGATTTGCCGCGCCATGCGAATGGCTGCCGGGTCGCCCTCGATCGCAAAAACTTTGCCTTCCAGCGGCGGGATGCCGACTCCGCTGAAGGATTGCAACGGATGCATCGAGCCAACGGCCGCACCGTGGTCACGGACAGCTTTGAGGGCGCCGGAATTCAAAGCGCCGCTGGTGTGTAAGACGACTTTGCCGCGCAATTCTTCCGCGCCGATGCGCGCCAACTCTTCAGAAATTTTTATGATCGCATCATCGGGAGTGGATATCAGGATGAGCCGCGAGGCCAGAACTTCACGGGAGAGCGTCGCGCGGGCTTTTCCTCCACCGATGAAGCGCACCGCCTTGCGCGCGGAGGCCTCACTTCGCGTTACGACCGCACCGATTTTCCAATCCAGTTCATGCAGACGCCGCCCCAGCGCGCGACCGACGCGTCCTGCACCTATGATCGCCAAAGCGCCACGCATGTCATGCTAGGATAACCTGAGGGCCGCGTCCGACACCAATTCATGCACGCGTTTGCGCTGGTAATTTTTGGTGGCACCGCTTTTGTCTGGATTATTCTTGGCTTGCGCATCGCGTATGGCGCCTTAAAACTCCCCTGGATCAAGGATTCCTCACCAATCACCGGAACCGATGTTCCGCGCATTTCTCTGCTTTTTGCGGCGCGCGACGAGGAAGAAAAACTCTCCGGTGCGCTAGCCACGCTGGCCCGACTTGATTACCCGGAATTGGAAATAATTGGAGTGGATGACCGCTCGGAAGATGCCACCGGACGGATATTGGACGAGTTCGCGGCGTTGCATCCGAGATTTCGGGCGATTCATGTAGCGGAGCTTCCCGCGGGGTGGTTGGGGAAACCGCATGCATTGCAGCAGGCCTATGAAGCATCGAGTGGCGAATGGCTTTTATTTACGGACGCGGATGTGCGCTTTAAAACTGATGTGCTTAGACGGGCGATGACGATGGCCATTGAGCGCAAACTTGATCACCTGACGTTATTTGGGGATGTGGAAATGGTGGGCTTCTGGGAAACGGTGGTGATGACGTTTTTTGGAATGGCGTTTCATATGGCGACTGCGCCTAGCGAGGTGATTAATCCGAAGTCAGGAACTTACGTGGGGGTGGGCGCGTTTCAATTGATGAAGCGCTCGGCGTATGAAGCGGCGGGCACGCATCGTCGATTGGCGATGGAAGTGGTTGACGACATGAAACTGGGAAAAATTGTAAAGCAGGCCGGGTTTCGGTCTGCGGTGGCGGTGGCGCAGGATTTTGTGGTGGTGCGATGGCACTCAGGCGCGCGCAACCTGATCAATGGCGTGACCAAGAATTTTTTCGCGGGATCGGGCTTCAGCGTTGCGCGAGTGGCGATTTCGATTTTTGGTTTGTTGCTAATGAACGTCCTGCCGTTCGCGGGGCTGATTTTTGGGCATGACTGGGTGAGGATTTGTTCTGCGATTTGCGTGCTGGTGGTGTTGTGTTTCCATGCCGGCGTGGATATCGTGATGCGCGTTTCGCCGCTGTATTGTTTCACGGTGCCGATTGGCGCGGTGATATTTGGTTACATGCTGCTGCGTTCCACGGTGTATACCCTGAAGCAGGGCGGAATTATCTGGCGCGGGACGTTTTATCCGCTGGAGGCGCTCAAGCGCGGCGCGGTGTGATGACGGAAGGACCGGGTATTTTGCGTTAACTGCCCTGTTCGGCTGGAGTGGGCAGTTCAATATTAATTAAGCCCGCGAGATCTTTCTGCCTCAGGCTGCGGATGCGGTCGCGTAACTGTGCAGCCTTCTCAAACTCGAATTTCTTGGCCGCTTCGCGCATTTGAATTTCTAGCTGCTTGAGCATTTCTGCGAGCTGATCGCCGGTTTTGATGTTGGCGGTGGCGGCGTCGAGGACCACGTCATCGAGCGGGATGGTTACGTAGTCGGCTTCGACGATTCGCGCAAGATCCATGTCCACAGATTTAATAATGGACATCGGCGTGATGTTATTTTCTTTGTTGTAGGCAACCTGCTTTTCGCGGCGGCGATTGGTTTCGCTGATGGCTTGCTCCATCGAGCCGGTGCGACGGTCGGCGTATAAAATAGCGCGTCCCTCGATATGACGGGCGCAGCGGCCGATGGTTTGAATCAACGACGTTGCGCTGCGCAGATAGCCTTCTTTGTCGGCGTCCAAAATAGCTACCAGCGAAACTTCCGGTAGATCGAGCCCCTCGCGCAACAGGTTGATGCCGATCAAAACGTCGAACTCGCCACGACGCAGGTCGCGCAGGATGCGGATGCGATCAAGGGTTTCCACTTCGGCGTGCAGGTAGCGGGAACGTACGCCAATCTCGGCAAAATATTCGGATAAGTCTTCGGCCATGCGTTTCGTCAGCGTAGTGACCAGCACGCGCTCGTTGCGCTCTGCGCGAATGCGAATTTCTTCGAGCAGGTCATCGACCTGACCTTTTACCGGACGCACTTCGATTTGGGGGTCAACCAAGCCGGTGGGACGAATGACCTGCTCGACGACCACGCCGCCGGATTTGGTGAGTTCATAAGGTCCGGGCGTGGCGGAAACGTAGACGACTTGGTTGAGACGATGCTCGAATTCTTCAAAGGTGAGCGGGCGATTATCGAGCGCGCTGGGCATTCGGAAGCCGTAATCCACCAGAACTTGTTTGCGGGCGCGGTCGCCATTGAACATTCCGCGTACCTGGCCGACGGTTTGGTGCGATTCGTCGATGAACATCAGGAAATCTTGCGGGACGTAATCGAGCAGCGTTGGCGGAGCTTCACCGGGCAAGCGGCCGCTTAAATGGCGGGAATAATTTTCGATGCCGTGGCAATAGCCGACGGTGCGCATCATTTCGATATCGAAGAGAGTGCGTTGCGTGACGCGCTGAGCTTCTACAAATTTGCCCTGCTTTTCCAATTCCTTTTTCCACCAATCCAGCTCGGCATAAATACTTTGGATGGCGCGCTCTTTTTGGTCCTGGGGCACGACGTAATGGGTTTTGGGATAGATGGAGACGCGGGATAAATCTTCCTGGCCAGCACGAATCTCGCCGGTCAGCGGGTCGATCTGTCGCAGCGCTTCAATTTGCTGGCCCCACATTTCGATGCGATAACCCTGGTCCTGATAAGGCGGATAAATTTCGATGGTGTCGCCGCGCACGCGGAAGGTGCCGCGACGAAGATCCTCGGAGCGTTCGTACTGAATATCGACGAAGCGGTGCAACATGGCTTCGCGAGAGATTTGCTGGCCTTTTTCGAGCATGACGATCTGGCCGTAGTAGGCTTCGGGCGAACCGATGCCGTAGATACAGGAGACGGAGGCCACCACGATGACGTCGGTGCGTTCGAAGAGCGAGCGCGTGGCGCTCATGCGCAACTTGTCTAATTCGTCGTTGATGGTGGCTTCTTTGTCGATGTAGATGTCGGCGGAAGGCACGTAGGCTTCCGGCTGATAAAAATCGTAATAGCTGACGAAGTATTCGACGGCGTTTTCTGGGAAAAAACTTTTGAATTCGTGGTAGAGCTGGGCTGCGAGAGTTTTATTGTGCGCCAAGACCAGGGCGG
This sequence comes from Acidobacteriaceae bacterium, assembly GCA_030838075.1. GTDB lineage: Bacteria > Acidobacteriota > Terriglobia > Acidiferrales > UBA7541 > Acidiferrum. The sequence continues at coordinate 10,197 of JAUTXJ010000392.1, read as the reverse complement.
GCCGATTTGCCGCTTCGATGAGCTTGGCCATGGTGAAGGTTTTCCCGGAGCCGGTGACGCCCAGCAAGACTTGTTCTTTTTCGCCGGCTTCGAGGCCGCGATAGAGCTGGTCGATAGCTTCGGGCTGATCGCCGCGCGGTTGATAATTGCTGTGTAATTTGAACTTCATTTACAGGATTCCTTGGTGTCGTCGAATTAAGTGCGGCCACCCTGTGTGCATCAGCGAGTTTTGTCGATGACCGCAGAAACCTTCATTATACGCGATCACGCAAATCTTTTCAGGCAGGCTTTCTGCACAAATGATTTCAGGGTTTGGCTGCTGGTGCGTCGGCGACCAACAAGACTTCGGTGTGGCCGGTGGCTTCCACGTTGTAATGGACGTGATTGGATGCGTCAGCCTTGGCTACGTCTACATCCATAAATTGCTGGGCGTCTTCGGTGACGCGGACGATGAGGCCGGATTGCAGAGAGATGTAGGAGATGGTTTCGTTCTTGCCGGTGGCGCTACCAGTGGTGCGGAGATCATGAAGCCGGAAGTCGCCGGGAGTGGTGTCTTTCGGCGGGGATTTCTGTTTCAAGATGGCGCGGGTGAGTACTACGGCACAGGATTCGGCGGGAGAATTTTTGGGAGTGACGATGCCCGTTTCGGAGAATTGAATCGGGGTGCAAGGTTCATCGCGAACGTAGGTGGCTTGTTTTTCCCACTCGAGCTTTACGATGAGGGATGGAGCTTGCTCAGGTTCGCTTGATTTCCAGGACTGGCCGAGCTTTACACCGTCACGAGGGAAAACGCCGGCAATGGCGAATTGCCGCAGCCATACTTGCCAAACTTGACGCTGGTCGGGAAAGAGGTCGGTCAGACCCGTGATTGCCTCCACGCGGCCGTCCGGGAGAATGGTGAAGTCGACCGGCTTTGATTCGAGACTCGGGGATGCTGAACCGGAGGAAGGTTGTTGGGCGCCGGTATTATTCTGCGCCATTGCGGAAGCGACGCTTCGAAACCGGGAGCGGGCATGAATCGCGGCGCGCTCGCCCTGCGGATGGACATCCAAAATATCTACGTGCAAAAGCCACTCAGCGTCGGTCTCGGCGTCCTGAGGTCCCGTGGGCGTTACGACGCGACTCTCGGTCTTGACGTTCTTTTTGATGCGATATTGGATGAAATAGGTAAATGTCTGGCCAGCGTGCAGCCTCGGAAATAGCGTGGCGCGTGCGGTTGGAGCGGCGGCGCTGGGCTTGAGGCCGGCGGCGCTAAATAGTGTTGCCAACATCAGAAAACAAATGACGCGGCGTTTCACGTTTGCCATTCTTGAAACTCTAATTGTCAAAATCACTTCCAGGGACCGCCGAAGTGGCGGTCAAAGAAATCACTGGCAGCATGGTAAGCGGCCACCCAACTGCGATGCAAAAGGAAATCGTGAATCTCGTCGGGAAAGATCAGCTGCTCGATTTCCACGTTTTTGGCGCGCAAACGAGCGATCAAGTCCACAGTCTGGGTGAAGATCACGTTGCGATCGTCATCGCCATGAATGAATAGTACCGGCGATCGCCAGGTGTCAACGGCGGTGACAGGCGAAGAAGCATGAGCCAGCTTGGTAAGTTCGGGCGTGATATTTTTGCCGTCCCAATTGTCGGTGGGCCAGTCGTGCACACCGTGCAGATCGACACCCCCGGCGAAGAGATCAGAATTGCGGCCGAGGCCAAGCGCGGTGAGATAACCGCCGTAGCTCCCGCCCCATAAGCCGATGTGTTTGGCATCGACGTCATTGCGCGCGGCCAGAAATTTTCCAGCGGCTACGACATCCTGATATTCCGAAGCGCCACGTCCAGCGCGGCCTGGAGCTTCAAAAAATGAGTGGCCGTAGCCAATACCGCTGCGGTAATTCACTGCCATAACTATATAGCCGCGGCTGGCCAAGTACTGATTCATGGCGTAGCAATTCGAGTAGTAATACATGTAGTGCCAGCCAAGCAGCATTTGCCGCATGGGGCCGCCGTGAAGGAAAACAAGGGCTGGACGCTTCTCACCGGGCTTGCTATTGGGAGGCAAGAATAATTGAGCGTGCAGCTCAAGACCATCGCCGGAACGAAAAATTGTTTGTTGCGGAGTGACCAGGCGGTCGGCGGGAAAGTCATGGGGCCAGGTGCCAGAATCGAGCCAGCGCGGCGAAAAATCAAACGCAAGAGTTGAAACAAACGGGCGCCCGGGATGTTGGGCGTCGGAGCCTAGATAGGCGATAGATTTTCCGTCGCTGAGAACGACAGGATTCCATTCAATGCTTTCGCCGGTGGTGATGCGGACGGGTTCGCTGCCGCCGGCGGCATCAACGCGCGAAAGATGGCGGCGGTCGATGTCTTCTTTGGCGCTGCCACAATTCGAATTGAAGACGATGGTTTGCTTATCGGGGGAGAAAGACCATTGCTCCACTTCGCAATTTCCGGGAGTGAGAAGAACAGGATTCTCTTTTTTCCCATCAGTTGGTAGCGAATACAGATGCTGCCACCCATCTTTTGCGCTCGCGATGATCAGCCGTTGACCAGAGACCCAATTGAGCACCCCTCCGCCGGTGTCTTGCGCCATGGCTGGATAGGAGTCGATTAGTTCTTTTCCGCTATGCCAGATTTCATGGGCGGAACCGTTGGAAACATCGGCAATCCAGATGGCCCAAGGCTCCGGCACGTCCGGCGCAATAAAAAATCCTTCGGGTTTATCGCGTGGCGCGGCGGGACGGCGGACAAAGGCAAGGAATTTTCCGTCGGGCGACCAGCGAGGGGTCTGGTCGGAATCGACGGATGGAGATAAATAACGTAACGATTTATTTGACACGTCATACACGGCGTTGAAAGCGTGATCGGTGCGGCCCGAAACGAAGGCCAGCTTTGTGCCGTCTGGCGACCACTGTGGATCCGCGCTGTTACCGCGCACAACAATTTGAAGCGGCTTGTCGGAGCCGTCGAGCTTCGCCAACCAAACCTGATGATCTTTAATGTAGGCGACGATCCCCGAACTGGAAACCGCGGGGGTATCGCCAGCGTCCAGTTTTTTTGGCTCGCCACCGGTCCATGCAATGGAATACACGGACTGCTCGAAGCCCGCAGTGTTGCTGGTGGGATTGGGAGATTGCCCAGCGGTGTTTTTTCCTTCTCCGCGGACAAAAACCAGCGTGTTTCCGTCCGAGGAAAAATGAAGGTTGGACAGGGGTTGACCTTCGTCTGTGTCGTATTTAGTCAGTTGACGCACATGAAATTCGGGCGCTTCGGAGACCCAGATATTTCGGCGGCCTTGTTGATCAAGGGTCCAGGCGAGTCGGCCACCGGTTTTGGAAGCGGTTAAATCGGCGGGAAACGGAGCGCTCATCACCTGTTCGAGGGTGAAGGAAGACTGTGCGGGAATTCGCGGCGCGCTATATAGGAAAAATGCGAGCGCGAGCGGTAGGCTACGAATCATTAAGAGGCTCCTGGGCGAACTTATTTCTGCTATCAGTGTTTTTTGCTGAACCATTTCGTTATTCGAAGAGACGCTGATTTAATCCGCCGGCTGACGTGGCGCGATTTTTTCTGTTGTGACGCGCGGACCATCCAGCGGCCCAACAATTTTCAGAACCTGTCCAGGCCCGTTCGTGTTGCGAACAGCGCGTCTTCCCGCGCTGGTTTCAATCGCAAGATCGGCTTCGCGATCGAAACTAACTGTTCCGTCGATTAACGTGAACTGCGAACCGCCATCCAACCGTACATCTTCTAAAAATACATTACGATCGCGCACGGTGAACGTCCCAAGGCCAGATGGCCAATTCGAAACTCCTGGATGGGCTTCACCATCTGCCACGCTGGCATTCACATCCCAACCGCGAAATTCCAGATTGTCCAAGCGAACTTTGCCTACACCAGTTAATTTTTGCAGCAATTCATCGCGGCCTACGCCAGTAGTCTTGAGATGTATGGTGCCCGAAGCGAGGCCCGCCAATCGATCGGCCACCAACGCGTCAAGCGGCAGTTGACTGAGATTCACGCCCTCCAACTGCGCATGGACGTCATACGTTGGACGCGGAAGAAATTTGGCAAGCACGGTGGCACGAACGGCGCCGCCCGCCCATTGCGCGCGACCGTCGACTACATTGAGTTGCAAATCATGCAATGAACCTTGCAGACGCAGTTGCTGCAATTTCAATTTTTCGATCGTGAATTCGTCTACTTGGACATTTCCGGCGACATTCAAACGGCGCACCAGCTCGCTGGCCGGAACCGTTTGCGTTTTGCCGCTGAATAGCGAGGGCAGCAGGCGTTGCACCCAGCCGGGGCGGGCACGCGGGCCGACCCAGCGGTCCAGTTCGGTGGCATCGAGATGATCGGCGTGGAGCTGAACGTTCCAAGTGCCTTGGCGTTCGGGATCAGGTGAGATTGCTTCGGTGATGTTGCCGGACCAACTGGCGCCAAAGCCTTCGACCTGACCGATCTGCGCGACTCGATTCCCATTTTTCCATTCGAGCCTTGCTTTTTGAAGTTGCACAGGCTGGTTTAAGCCCGCGGCTGCCAACTGCGCGTCAGTTACTTCCGCGACGCCATTCCAGATACCGGAGGATGTGGAACTCCACTGGCGGCGCATGTCGACGCGCGCGGGGCCGGTGAGGTCCCAACCGTGATTGAGGGTGTATCCGAAGGCAGCGGCCATCTTCAGAAAATTTTCCGCGTTATCAATGTGGCCCTGAACTCCAAGGCTTCCGGAGTGCGAAGCAAAATCGTGGACCAGCGTGAGGCTTGCTTCGCCACTGGACTCAGCTGGGGCGCGGAGTTTAGTGAGCCGTGCAACTGGAGGGCGTGCCGTTGCTGGAGCGTTGGCGACAAAAGCAATGTGGATCGGATCGGTCACGACCCTGTTGCGATTGAGGGCCAGGTGCAGGGGCCCAATTCTCAGTGCGTCTTCTGAACCGCGCAGATTCACCGCACCGCCAAAGCTGGATATGTTTATTTCCTGGACTTCCAGAGGCCATCCTTGCAACTGCAGGCTGCCGGTGAAAAATTGGTCGGCGGAGATTGCGTCTGCTACGTCAGGGTGAAAGGCACGGTACCAGGAGAGAATGTCGGTGGCCTGAACACCGGCGGATTCGAATTTGATCTGCATGAATGGATTTGTCGCGCTGATAAATTCCGCACTTCCCTTCAGATTTGATAATGGGGTCTCGATGGAGAGGCTTTCCGCGCCAAGTTTCTTTAGCGCGACATTGCAGCGTCCCTGAACGTTAGCGGTCAGTGTGGGATTGTCGGGGCGCTCGGTAAGATCCCAGCGATGGATTTGAGCGGCAGAAGCTCTGAGTGAGTAGGACCAATCCCCGCCGACAAAAGAATCGTTTGAGGAATCAGCGCTTGGGGGATCGACTGTATCGGGGGGAGCACCGCTTTTCGCGGTAGCCTCCAACTCGAAAGTACCGCGCAGGCCGTAATCTTTTCCGTGCAGGAGTCGAAACAAATCCGCGAGCGACACTTTATTCCAGCGCACCGCGAGAGAGGCAGGCTGCAAGCGCGCGGACGTGCCTGCAATATCGCCGCGAACTTGAACAGTTCCGGCCGATTGCAAAGCCACGCCGCTGCGCCACGGCTGAGCGTAAAGTTCCAGCTTCCAGCGTCCGGGTGAAATCTGTTCCACGGAGCCGCTTACCGAAGTTAGAGCAAAGGGCTGCTTGACATCGGTTATTTTGAAATTTATACGGCCGTCGTCAATTACAATTTTTTCAAGGCGGTTTGCAGCAGTGGGAGCGCGACTAGGCCCGTACACCGGAGAAGTTACAAGCCCCGGGTGTTTTGCCGGCGGCAGCCAATCCTCCAGATTCCAACGGCCTTCACTGTTCCTGACCAGGGTGAGGCTCGGCTGGCCCAGACTTAAAGCGCCAAATTCAAAACGGCCGCGTAAAAAACCAGACCACCGAAGGCCTGCAGTAAGCTGCTCCGCATGCAAGAAATATTCATAACCAAACGCGGGATCTTCGCCTACGGTTACGCCATTGGCATAGATGCGAGGGCTCGGCAGGAGTTCAATGTTGAAATGTTTGACCTGGACGGGACGGCCGAAGGCATCTTCGAGACGTTCACTGAAATAATTGCGACCGCGAGTGGTGCGTACGGAAATGGAGGCGGCAATTTGAACGACCACCAGAATGGCGGTCACCCAAAGCGCAATCTTCCAGGAATTCCGCAAATTGGTCACGGTCAAAAGTCTGGCAGACTAAGGCCCAAATGTGTAGGGCGCGGGATCTTAAAACGAGCAACTGGAATGGTCTTCCCTTTGGTCATTAAGAGCTATCATCACGATGTTTTGCTAATGGACGGTGTGAAACATTCTGTGCCAACGGGTGCGCGCAGGAAGGTGCATCAGAGTGTCGAAGATGCCCACCAGGCGCTGCCCGAAAGTGCTGTCGCCAGCGTAATCGGCGCTGGTAGCGTCGACAGACCAATAAATAAAAAAGGGATGGCCCATGATGGCGTCGCGATCGACAAATCCCCAGTAGCGGCTGTCCTGGCTGTGATCACGATTATCTCCCATGGCGAAATATTTGCCAGGAGGTACGACCATTTCATCGCCTTGAACATATTTGCGTAATTGGGGCCGCCACTCGTTGATGACGTTCAGGGGAATCATCTGGTCGCGCAGCGGCGGAAAGGAATAGTTGAACGGATCATAAGGGACCGAAGGATCATGCACGACGTACGGCTCGTTCAAAAGCTGGCCATTGATGTACACCTGCTGGTCGACAAGCTTTACATGATCTCCGGGCAAGCCGATGACGCGTTTCACATAATGGGGGTGGTCGAGGTAAGGGTATTTGAAAACGATGATGTCGCCGCGCTGCAAAGAACGGTAAGGCAGGAAATTTTCGTACCAGGCGCCGTGGCCGCCAAAGATAAATTTGTTGACCAACAGATGGTCGCCGATTAGCAGAGTTTTTTCCATGGAAGCGGAGGGAATTTTGAAGGCTTGCACGATAAAGCTGGTGCCGAAGAGCGCGAGGATAATGGTGACCAGCAGGGACTCGAGGTATTCAGAAAAAGTAGTTTGCTCGCGGTAGATGGAAGAATGCCTGGTGCGCGGAGGAGCTTTTTCTTCCGGTATATTTTCAGCCGGAAGATTTCCAGGCGGAGCGTTTTCGGGAAGCGCGCCTTCGACCGGAACTTCTGTGCCGTCCGCCATCGGGTTCCAGCCTCCAGGGTGATCCGTTGAAAACTACCGTGTCTGCAGTGCTATCGAGCAATCACTGTGGCAGCAAGCGCGATTATTTCGCAAGCTCTAACAGCTTGAGGGCCTTGCGAGCGGCCCGTTGCTCGGCTTCTTTTTTTGTGCCGCCTTCAGCGCTTGCGACGCGCGAGCCATTCACCCAAACTTCGATCTTAAAGGTTTTCTGGTGATCCGGGCCGGACTCGCCGACCACACGGTATTCCGCGGGCACCTGTCCGCGCGATTGCAAAAGCTCCTGAAGCGCGGACTTGCGGTCGGATTCGGCCATGCGCTCGCCGGCTTCTTCAAAGGCCCGCTCAAAAAGCGTATGCCGCAAAACTTCTCGCGCGGCGGACAAACCCGCATCCAGATAAATGGCGGCCAGCACGGCTTCGAATGCATCCGCCAGAAGCGTCTGCTTTTCGCGGCCACCGGTTTTTTCTTCTCCGCGGCCGAGGCGCAAGTGATCTCCGAGGTGCAAGCGTCGCGCGGCGGCCTCGAGTGAGTACGCATTCACGAGGCGCGCGCGGCTTTTGGAGAGCTGGCCTTCGGTCCAATCCGGAAAAGCGTCCAGGAGGTATTCGCTGGTAAGCAGCTCCAGCACAGCATCGCCGAGAAATTCAAGGCGTTCGTTATTTACCGCGGCTTTTGCAGTGTACGGTTCGCCTTGGCTGGCGCGCATTTCGGGAACTGCCGAGCTGTGCGTCAGCGCGTCGTGCAACAGCGCGGAGCGCGCAAATTTATGGCCCAAACGCTGCTCCAGAAGCGCGTCATCCGCGGGAGTCATCTCACCTACAAGTCAGAAATCCGATCGAGTGCTTATTTTGGCGCGCTAAGTTGGGTCGCACCAAGTTTCTTGGCTTCCTCTGCGCCTTTTTTGCAGGTCTCTTGCATGGCGCCAGCGATCGCAGCGCATTTGTTATACGCAGCCACCGAATCGTCAAAATGGGAGGTCTTCACATTGGCCATTCCGAGCAGGTAATAGTTTACGGGATCGGGTGTGGGGTCAATGGTTACAGCTTGATTCAGCTCGGGAATGGCTTCACTGAATTTGCCGCGCCGAATGTACACGAGGCCGAGACCACCATGGGCCATCCCCAGGGTCTGGTTCTTGACCGTGGAAAAAGCTTCGTCCGAGACGCTGGCGGGCTTCGGTAAGGTGGGAGTCAGTTCGATAGCCTTACGATCGTATTGCTCGGCTTTGGCCAATACCTTTTCTTGGTCCGGAGTTTTGGAATTCATGGCTCGCGGAAGCGTCTGGCCGACTACCGCCAAAACTTGTACGTCGTTAGGATTCAGGGTTAGCTCCTTGTCCGCGACCTCTTCCATTTTTTGCACCTGGCCGCTTTGTATATAAGCCATCACGAGCGTGCCATATACCGGCGAGCGGTAGCGGCTGGTTGGATACTTCTGCAAGAAAGCTTCGCCGAGTTCAATGCGCTTGGCCTGATCGTTTGCGGGATCTGAAAGAGCCTTGAAGGCGGCATCTTCTTCGGCATTGACCGGCGCGGCATTAGGATCATCTAGCGTAAGCGAATTATTTGCCGGAGGTTTTGATTTGTCGGTCGATGTAGCAGGGGGCGGATTCTGATTATTGCCTGATGCGGGCGCGGGAGGAGGATTTTGCGCTGCGCTTCCTCCGGCTGCCGACAGCATAAACGCTACCAGCGCGCCCGTTGTGAGCCACGTGTTGCACTTTACCTTCATATGCGTTTTCTCCTGTAGAGTTCACCATCGGATGTGCGGGCTCAAACCCGATTGGTGTTGCTTGCCTTAAAATCGATTTGCGCGCGTGAAGTTCATGGGCGTTCCACGGGCTTTTCACGAGCCGTATCTGCCAAACCTTTTTGCGCGGCCTGACGTGCCTGTTCCGGGCCGCCCTGTACCGTCAACGCCGCCTGATACTCGGCCTCGGCCTGGCGTGGCTGGCCTTCACCATCATAAATCCGTGCGAGGTAAATATGCGACCAGGCCAGGACCATGGGATCGGAAGTAGCGGCATGCTCTCCCGCGGTTAGACGGCCAAAAACTTCTTTGGCCCGCGGACCATCATGATCGAGAAGAGCAACCAGGCCAAGACCGTACCAGGCGCGCGGCTGGTCGGGATACTTCGCAACAACTCTTTGAAATGAAGCTTCGGCGGCACGCGCGTTCTTTTCGGCGATGCGGCGCTCGCCTTCGGTAAGTGCGGCGATAGCGTCGGCATCATTTGGGACGGTACCGGGCATGGTGGCAGCACGGCGGCGAGCGACCTCTTCGATGCTCAAGTCGCTGGCATTTCGCTGGCGATCGGCAAATGCAAATTGCAACGTGCTTACTCGCTTCAGCTCGGCGGCAACATCGATGGAGCGCACCAGGTCGGGAAAAAACAGCTCCATGGATGGCTCGGCGCCTTCAAACTTTGGCAGCGCCGCAAAAAGCGGACGCACCAAAACGTAGCCGTCGGCGTCATTGCGCTCGAGCGCAGCATCACGCTCGCCGGGCGACATTCTTCTCAATTTCAGTTCCACGGCGCGCACCATGCATTCGGCGAAGTAAGAAGGATAGTCATCCTTCAGGTCAGGCGCGAGCCGCGGCGCGCTGGCGGCTTTTTCAAACAACGGCTTTTTTACCGCGACCACGTGAGAATAACGCAACGGCAAGGGATCAAGCATGAAGTGCAGATAAGCGTGGCGCACCACGTCGGCGGGGATATCCTCCGCGCCGCTGAGCACGATGGCGTAGTGATCGCCAAAATTTCGAACATTGGTGATGTGGCCGACCAGCGGCTCAACAATTATGGTGAAAGTGCGTTGCTCAGAAGGCCGGGCCATGGCGCGCAAATATCCGGTGGCGACAAACACAATTTGCGAAACGGCTTCGTGCATGCGCTCGATTTCAGCGTTATAAGCGGGCTGCATCTGACGCCATAGCTGGTGAATATTTTGTTCCTGATAATATTTGGAAAGCAGTTCGTTGAAGCCTTCGAGAGCCAATACTTCGGGCGGTAGATC
>JAUTXJ010000387.1 GCA_030838075.1 Acidobacteriaceae bacterium | reverse complement strand
CGAGCCCAGTCGTTCGGATTGGGCAGGCAGTGCCAAGCTTTTGTAAATCGCGAGCAAGTCAAAAAAACTAACCAGTGATGCGGTGTTGGGGAGAGCCTGTTGAAGGGGCGGACTGTATTCTCGAACTTACGTTTTGGCGCTTCCTTGTTTATCGTGAGAACATTGAAAAATGTTTAGGTGTGCGCCGCAGTGGAAGTTTTACCGTTTTCGTCGCAATCGAAAGATCCACTTCGTAATTGTAGAGCAGGTAATTTGTGGTGTGCTGTTCGTCCTGAGCGCACCTTCAGGGCTCGTTTGCTCCGCGGCGCCCGCGCAACAGACTAATGCCGCCAGCCCCGCGGTGGTGCAACCGGGTGCGCCGGGTAAGCCTAGCAAAACGCTGCCGCCGTCTACCAAGGGCGCCTTGCCGCCACGGTCGCAAGCGGATGTGGAGTTCATGCAAGGTATGATCATGCACCATTCGCAAGCGGTGGACATGACGGCGCTGATTCCATCGCATACTGAGAACAAGGAATTGCGGACGCTGGGCGCGCGTATCAGCAGCTCACAGTCGGACGAAATAAAATTTATGCGGCGGTGGCTGGCAGCTCGCGGACAATCCTCTATGGCAACCGCGAAAATGTCGGACCATGAAATGCCGGGCATGGATATGGCGCATTACGGAATGGCTCTAATGCCAGGTATGCTTACGCCGGAGCAGATGGACGCTCTACGCAAGGCCAAGGGCGCCGAGTTTGACCAGTTATTCTTGACCGGGATGATACAGCACCATAACGGCGCGCTGACCATGGTGAAGGATTTATTCGATACTGCGGGCGCCGGCCAGGATGCTGAATTGTTTAACTTCGCGACGGATGCGGATAACTCGCAACGCGCCGAGATCAAAATTATGCAGAATATGTTAGAGAAAAATTCGTTAAAGGGGAAATTATGAATCGAGTGCTTGGAGTGGTTACTTTTCGCGTCGCAGCCGCAGCAATTATTTTATGTTTCGGCGTTAGCCGGACGCACGCGCAGACTCCCGCAACCCCGCCACCCGCGCAGGAAAGCACCAAGGCGTCAGACGACAAGTCGTCGGTGACCGACAAAGATGCCAAGGACGCCAAAGCCGACAAAGACGCGGAAGACGATGAAGACGACAAAGACAATCCGTTTGCTCCGGAGCCGGCTCCCACGCTAGCCCCGGGGATGAACGGGTCGGATGCCAACGATCCCCGCGCCAAATTGACGCCGGGCCTGTATGACGCGGGTGAAACGTCGATGGGCATCAAGCACCTGACGTTGGTTAAAAAGCCCGAGGCGTTTCAACTTGGAGCAACTGATCCCGATGATCCCAAGGTGCAGAAGATGATTGGCCAGCTCGGGATGCGTAAAGCCGCGAAGTTGCCCAAGCCGACCCAGTTGGTGGTAGCCCAACTTGCTTTCGCGAACTCAGACCTGGCATTCCAGGGCAATCATCTCTTCCAGGGAAACTTTTATGGGATGAATATCTATGACATTTCCAACCCGGCGAGCGCGACGTTGCTGACTTCAATGGTGTGCCCTGGCGGGCAGGGCGATGTGTCGGTGTACAAAAACCTGATGTTCATGTCGGTGGAAATGCCGAATGGACGTCTGGATTGCGGCGTCGAAGGGTTTCCGCCTGGAGCTCCACCGACCGCGGAAGAGGAAAAAGGGAAAAAGCGTCGTCCACCGGCTGCGCAGAAAGAGCGTTTCCGCGGCGTAAGAATTTTCGATATTTCCGACATTAAAAATCCCAAGCAGGTCGCGGCAGTACAAACGTGCCGCGGATCGCACACGCACACTTTGGTGGAAGATCCGAACGATAAAGACAATGTTTACATCTATGTTTCGGGCACATCGTTTGTGCGTCAGTCGGAAGAATTGGCTGGATGTTCCGATGAAAAGCCGGACAAAGATCCCAACACCGCGCTGTTCCGTATTGAGGTGATCAAGGTTCCGGTGGCCGCGCCGCAGAACGCGAAAGTGGTGGCAAGCCCTCGACTATTTGTCGACGCACGCACGGGCGCATTGAACGGCCTGAACAACGGCGGCAGCCATGGCAAGGGCAAAGGTAAACCTGAGGACACCAACCAGTGTCACGACATTACTGTGTACTCCGCGATTGGGTTAGCTGCGGGCGCGTGCTCGGGCAACGGAATATTGCTGGACATCAAAGACCCGGTGCATCCGAAGCGTGTGGATGCGGTGAATGACCCGAACTATTCGTATTGGCATTCGGCTTCGTTCAATAACGATGGGACGAAAGTTGTGTTTACCGACGAGTGGGGCGGCGGCTTGGGCGCGAGGTGCCGTCAGAATGACCCGAACAAATGGGGCGCGGATGCGATCTTCGATCTGAAAAACGAAAAGCTGAATTTCGCGAGCTATTACAAACTGCCGGCTGCTCAGACCGACAGCGAGAACTGTGTCGCGCACAACGGCTCACTGATTCCGGTGCCTGGCCGCGATATCGAAGTGCAAGCCTGGTATCAGGGCGGCGTGTCCGTAGTGGATTTCACGGATCCGGAGAAGCCGTTCGAGATTGCCTACTTTGACCGCGGGCCCATTGACCCGAAGATGCTGGTGCTCGGCGGCGAGTGGTCGGCGTATTGGTACAACGGATATATTTACGGCTCGGAGATTGCGCGCGGTCTGGACGTGTTTGAACTGACGCCGAGCAAGTTTCTGACGCAGAACGAAATTGATGCGGCCAAGTCGGTGCGAGTCTCTGATTTGAACGTGCAAGACCAGAAAACAATTGAGTGGCCCTCACATTTGGTAGTCGCGAAAGCCTACGTGGATCAACTATCCCGTTCGCAGGCCTTGCCGGCGCGCCAAATCTCTGCTTTGCAGAAGGCTATTCAAAGCGCCGAGAGTTCGCACATGAGCAAAAACAAAGTTGAGAAGCTAAAGCGCATGGCAGAGCCGTTGGAAAAAGACGCCGCCACCGCTAAAAGCCCGGCAGATTCAAAACGGTTGCACGCCTTAGCCGACATCCTGAAAACTCCGTCAGCATAACCACGTCGCGATTACAACCGACTGTCCAGAGCCGCTAAGTTTGTGCGCGCGGACCTACTCAAAACTTCCGGTCACGCCCTGAAAGCCATTCATGGCCTGTTTCCATAGCCACTTCGTTACCCGAGAAACGTCGTAGCAGTACGCCACGTTGTAGCCCAATGTTGAAAAGCAATTGGGCTCGCAGCCTTGCTTCATGTCAGCGAGTTGTTTGAAATTGAATTTCTGATTTTCGACCGCGCCCCAATCGTACTTCGCGTTGTACATCGGGAAACACGGGGCCAGCGTTCCATCGGTGCGAATGATCAGCCAGTTTTGGCCCGCGCGGCAACCCCAATGCTCTCCGACTCCGCGCATGAAGCCCTTCATATTCTGCAGGCGTGGTATGGAGTCGACCATTTTGTAGCCCTGCCGCTGCTTGTCAATCAGCCAATCGAGTAAATCGTCCACGACCGGAAAATCCTCCGGGCGAATGTAGGTGTCGTTTTCGCTGAGATGCTTGAAGTGCGGCTGTTCCATCATGGGCGCTTCGTTGATATGGAACGTAAGCGAGATGCCGTTATCATGCGCGATTTCGACCAACTGTTTAACGTCGTCGATGTTGGTACGACAAATATTCGTGTTGAAAAATACCGTGTAGCCGTAGCGATACTGGCGCTTCACCAGGTAGTCGAAATTGTTGCGCACGTGTTCAAAAGCCTTTGGCAGCCCAGGTTTCTCTTTAATTGTATCCACGGCAAAATTAACGGTGGCGATTCCAGCATCGGCGAGGCGATCCGTGACTTCCGGGCGCAGCAGCCGGGCATTGGTGGCAAGGTAAACCCAGAAATCTTTTTTCGCCGCGTAGTACATCACCTTGTGCACGAAGTCAGGACGCAGCAATGGTTCGCCACCGGTAGGAGCGAGCACGCGACAAGGTGTGCTATGAAGCCAGTCAATCGCGCGCCGCGCCGTGTCTTCTGTCATACCCTTAATGCGGTTGTCATAAGACCAGCAGTAGTGACAATCGAGATTGCATTTCCACTCAGTGAATAGGTACGCGATGATCGGCTGAAAATCTCCCGGCAGCACGCGTGATTTGAAGTACGGAAGCATCCACCCGCGCATGGAATGCAAAATGCGCGAGGCGGGCCAGTGCCTTTGGCCGGTCTGTAAGACGTGGTCGTGAGCGGCAATGTCTTCAGCGTCCAATTCGTGTAGCAGCTCTGGATGTTGAGGGAAAACCGGCGTCGGCAGAGTCTTTAATTGCTGTGACTTATCCCCCGAAGGTTTTTCCGGTGGTTGCTGAAGCAAACTATGTAACGGTACATCCAGGCGAAACGGAGATGAAGGAACAGTTGGAAGCGCTTGCTGCAACTCGGACATTAGTCAGCTCCTTGATCGTGAGATGACGCAGTCGCTGAATTAACGGCTGCGCTAATCGATACTCACTATCCGACTCCGTCACTACCCTGCCCGTGGGCGGCCAACCCATTTTTGCCGAGCATAGTACCACGAGTGGTACAACATGCGTGGTATACCGCGTTTGATTCAGGAGGCGCCGTTGGAGTTACAATCGACCCCAAATAAATAAGGGTACGCTGGCGCACCAAGGGAAAAGTACAGAGGAGATTGTGTCTTTCTTTCGGTTGCGTGCATCTATTGTCGTGTCAGAGGACCAGCCTTTGTTAGGGAACGACGGCGCTTTCCGGTCCCCGCACAATTGCGTGCAAGCCTGTCTGTGCGGCATGGTGTGCTCAGCTCCTTGATGACGCCTCTACCATCGCGGGGACAGAATTTACAACTCGAGGCTCTACCTTTCTTTGTTCCGGTTGTTTAAGGGCGAAAGAAACGAAATCGCAGTCACTGAGTGTGACTTGTGTTCCGCGGTTTACTGAGGAGTTGGCGCATTGCATTGGGCTCAAGTCACGACTTGGGTGAAGGCGACGTTGCCGGCTCTAGGTGGCGCGGGAGTATTTCTCTCGGCGTTCCTTGATTCATCTTTCGTGCCACTCCCGTTAGTTACTGACCTCATCGTAGTGGATCTATCCAGCCGCAATCCCTTAAGAATGCCGTACTATGCCGCGATGGCGGCTATAGGCTCGCTCGCGGGCTGTATCTGGATTTACGCGTTAGCGCGGAAAGGCGGTCAAGCGTACTACCGCAATAAACAGCAACAGCCTTCAAGACGAATTCGGATGTGGGTGCAAAAATATCCGTTCACATCAGTTTTGTTGCCCGCGGTTGCGCCATTCCCTGTGCCGTTCAAACCGTTTGTGATTGCGCAGGGAGTTTTCCAGGTGCCTTTCGTTCCGTTTGTTGTGGGAACGTTTGTGGGACGTGGGGCGCTATTTTTTGTGGAAGGTTTCTTAGGGGTCCGTTATGGGGCGGCGGCGAGGGAATTTGTGGTGCATCAGAAATTTGCTTCGGTTGCGATGCTCGTGGCCTTGATCGCGATTTTCGTGGCGATTCGCTGGTTCCCGGTTCATCGGCGAAATGAGCAGTCTCCGACAGTCTAGAGTTCTGTCACGCGACGCTCCAGCTCTCGCGCGATCTCGGTTGCATCCTGATCCGCGGAGAAGCGCACTGGCTGACCGATGATCACTTTCACGTGTCCTGGACGCGTCAGGATGCGATGTTCTTGTTTCATGTCGTAGAGCCCTCCCGAAAGACGCACTGGGACGACGGGGATGTTCAGTTGTTTTGCCAGCAACCCGATGCCCGATCGAAATGGAAGGATATTCCCGTCTTCCGTTGTCTTTCCCTCCGGAAACACCAAAATATTCCAGCCACGATCCGCCAGATCGCCGACAAATGAAAAGCTCTTCAGGAAGCCAGATTTTTGCGGCAACGGATATACATTGAAAAGCCACAACGCCAGAAAATAATCGAGCCGTTCGTGAAGACGTCCGAATAGGTTCATCTCTTTGGGTGGGCGACGCATTCGCGCAAGGCGCTCGCCACCCATCGCGGTGGCCAGGCGATTGCGAAAACGCGCAGGTAACGCTGGCAGAATCCAGGCAATATCCAGGTAAGTCACGTGGTTGGAGATGACCAAAACTGGCCCTTGAAGCCCGCGCAAATTTTCGCGGCCGAGCACCCGAGGCGCCGCAAGAAGATACGTCGCGGGCCACGCCAACAGATAATAAATGGCCAGACGCAGGGCCGTCGTAAGCCAATTTTGCGGCCAGCGCGGATAGACATGCTCAACAGATGCGGCGCGAGTCTCCGTGAGAAGTTTCTCCAGCTGAGCGATGCTCCCCGATTCACTAAATTTTACTTCGTTAAGTTCTGTTTGGTAGCGGTCTTCAAGAGCGCTCATCAACTCCACACGATCGAGCGAAGTCAGTTTTAATTCTGTCTCAAGGACTGCATTTCGCGAGCCGGGGCTGACGGGGCGTCCGGTAATTTTGGTGATCAGCGCGGCTATGGCGCTATCTCCATCCCGTGAGGATGACGCCACGCCGATTTTAGCGTTCACAACTTCGCGAATGCGCGGAAGCAGCGGCTTTAAAGTTGGCGTCCGTGGAAAATCTGCATCGGGCCACGCGAACCAATTCCGAATCTGCTGATATTCCGCGAGCGAACCATTGGCGTTCTGCACCGCGGATTCGGGATTCGAACCCGCGCCATCCATCAAGAGCACCGCGCACGGCTCGGCGTTGCCGTCGCGTTCGAGTCCGATCACCACGCAATCTCGCACGCCCGCCTGCCTGCGTACTGCTTTTTCCAGATCTTCGGGGTATACATTCAACCCGGCTGGGGTAACGATCACATTTTTCTTGCGTCCTTTGAAATACAGGTTGCCGTCCTCGCCGGACTCCGCCAAGTCCCCGGTGCGAAACCACCCGTCAGTTTCCGCGACGGGTTGCGCTCCATCCTGGCGGCGATAGGCCTTCGCCACATTTTCACCACGAACCAGAATTTCGCCATGCTCGTCGACGCGAACTTCCACCCCGGGAAAAACTTTGCCAATCGAGCCTTGTGCCGTATGGAAGGGATGATTCAGGCTGATCAGCGAAGTGGTTTCCGTCATGCCATACCCTTGAATCGCTGCATATCCGAGACGGGTCCAGAACACCTCCACCTGCTCCGCCAGCGCAGCTCCTCCGGAGATGAAGGCCCAGAACTTCCAGCCAAAACGCGAACGGATTCTCCGGAAACGCCACCAGCGCCAAAGAAAGTGCTCTTTCTCTGCGCGCGCGAAATCCTCGTTGAATTGTTGCGTCAGACCGTCACGTTCCACTTTGTTTTGGATTTCGCGTTGCAGCGATTCGATAAATCGAGGGACGGCCACGAGTACAGAAACGCGCTCACGCCGAATCACATCGACAATCTCGGAAGGCTTCAGAGAATCGATGAAGATCACCGTGCCTGCCAAAAAAGGCGGAATGAATATCCCCAGCATTTGACCAAACACGTGACTCAGGGGAAGCAGATTCAGGAAGCGCAATGGATGAAAGATGCGCTCGTAGCGAAGATATTTTATGATTTCGCGTTCCAGTGGTTCGATGTTAGCGAGCACGTTGCCATGAGAGATCACCACGCCGCGCGGTTCTGACGTGGTGCCTGAAGTGAAGATAATTTCCAGCGTGTCGCTGCGAGAGAGCGAAGGCGCAGGATAAGCCGACGAGTCTCGAGCTGCCGTGAGTTCGGTAATAGATTCCAGCGGAACGGCGTGAATTGGTAAATCTAGATCGGGCAGCGTGCGGGAGCGAAAGATCAGTTTCGCATTAACCTCGCGTCCTATTCGCGACACGAAGTCAACGATAGAGCCATGATCCACGGGCACAATTACGGCGCCGCGCAGCAGGCATCCGAAAAATACAACGATCCATTCCGGCGAGTTCTCGCCCCATAACAAAACAGCATCGCCTTTGCCGACACCGCGAAATTCTAATTCGCGCGCCACGCGATTGGCTCCCTGGACTATTTGCGCGTAGCTCCAGGTTTCCATGCGGTACCCGCGGCGGTGGCGTAATGCAACTTCATTCCCGTTCGCCGCATACTTCCCGACGAAATTGACTAGCGATTCCACGGCCGTCCCCGAAGCAGACTTGCCAGAAACTCAGCGTCGCTGGTGTTCGCCTTCATGCCAAACTCTCAACCATGGCCATTTGATAAAATTACATGCTGTGCGGGACATACGCAAAGTAGTCGTGATCGGCGCGGGCATCTCAGGACTCGCGTGCGCGTTTCGCCTGAGGCAGTTGGGAATCCCAGTATTAATTCTGGAGGCGTCCGCTAAAGCTGGCGGAGTAATCTCCACGGTCAGAAGAAATGGATTTTTGTTTGAAGCAGGCCCGCAATGTCCCCGATTTCCAAAATCGGTGTGGACGTTGATCTTCGAGCTGGGGCTGCAAGAGGAATTTATCGCGGGCGATCCCCGGGCGAAGCGCTACATCTTGCGAGACGGTCAGTTGCACCGAGCGCCTTTTTCTGCGGGCGGCCTGTTCACGACCAGCCTGGTTGGTCTAAAATCCAAATATTCTCTACTTAGCGAAGTTTTTCGGCGCTCTCACCCTCCCACCCAAGAGGAATCGCTGGCGGAATTTGTTGACCGGAAATTTGGCGCGGAAGTCTTGGACTATCTAGTCGACCCGTTTATTTCTACGATCTTTTTTGGTGACCCGCACAGAATGGGTATGCTGAGCGCGTTTCCCGCACTTGTCGAATGGGAGCAAAGCCGCGGCAGCGTGGTACGCGGCGCGCTCAGTGCTTACAGATCAAAACGAAATCGCAATGCCAAGTCTCCTTCGGCCGAGGGCTCGTCCGCAAGGGACTCACATTCGAAGCGCGGAGATTTGCACGTCACCGATGCTTTGCCATCACTCGGTTCGTTCAAACAAGGGATGGGCGCGCTCGTTGAACGTCTGGCGGAAAAGTTGCGAGACCATCTTCGATTCGGTGTGAACGTCGAATCCATCACTGCGCAAAATGGTGATAACCAACCAGACCCAGTCTGGCGGATACGCTTATCCAGCGAAGAACTCAGCGCCGGCGCAGTCGTAGTAGCAACGCCGGCATATGCGGCTGCACCGCTTCTCGGTGAAAGCATGGCGCAGCTGTCGGTGCTCCTCGCTGGAATCGAACACGCGCCGATGGACGTGGTGTCATGTGCCTTCGACCGAAGACAAATTCGTCATCCGCTCGATGGTTTTGGATTCATGGTTCCCCGGCGTGAACGATTGCACACGTTTTGCACGTTCTGGAATTCATCCTTATTCCCTGCACACGCCCGGAGCGGAACCGTAGTGATGACCAGTTTTGCCGCGCGCGGCGGCGATGGCAATCTTGATGAAGTGCCCGATGATGTGCTGGGGCAACATGTGGAAGCCGAAAACGCCGCGGTTCTGGGCATCACCGGAGGGCCGATCGATCGCATGACCTGGAAATATCCTCGCGCGCTGCCGCAATACAACGTGGGTCACGCGCAAAGAGTGAAAGAAATTCGCGAAGCTTTGAGCCAGGTGCCCGGGCTTTTCCTTGCGGGGAACTATCTAGCGGGCCGCTCCATCGGCGATTGTGTCGACACAGCTTTTCAGGCCGCGGATCTGCTGCATAGCCGCTTTTCAAGTTAAAGCATCCAACGACTGCGGTTCGCGGGAGGATGTGAAATTGATCCACGCCCTCATATGGATTGCGGGATTTTTAATCCTTAGCCTACTGGTCGGCATGGCTTACCAGAGATTCGGCGAGGGCAGAGATCGCAGACTTCATCCTCCGCCGGGGAAATTCGTTGATCTAGGGACGCATCGTTTGCATTTGTTGCAGGAAGGCCAAGGAAGCCCAACAATAATTCTTGAAGCGGGCTTGATGTCAACAAATCTGAGTTGGACGGAGATCCAACGCAAACTTGCGGAATCGTATCGCGTAGTCACCTACGACCGCGCGGGACTAGGCTGGAGTGACATCGGTCCTATGCCACGAACAGCCGAGCGCATCGTAGACGAACTTCATTCTTTGTTGGAACTGGCCGCCATCCCTGCGCCGTATGTTCTGGTTGGACATTCCTTCGGCGGGCTCACGATGCCGTTATTTGCGGCGCGGTATCCTGAGAAAATTACGGGAATGGTTTTGGTCGATCCGGTCGTTCCAGCCGAATGGAATCCGCCCTCCGAACAGGATTTGAAGCGCGCCAGTATTGGTTCGATAGTCTGCCGCCGCGCCGCGCTGCTCAGCCGCGCAGGTGTGATTCGTTTTGTTGCGTTCCTGTTAAATTCCAAAGCAAGGAAAGCAGCCGCTCATATAGTCCGGCTGATCAGTCGAGGAACACCGGCTGATTCCGGAACCGTTTCAAGTCCCTGGTTCTGGAATTTGCCGCCGAACGAACGGCAGATGGCGTCGGTCTTTTGGGTCCAGGAAAAGTTCTGTAACACCATCGCGAGCCAGCTTGAGAATCTTCCCGGATCTGCACAGCGCATAGCGGATATGGACAATTTGTGCGACAAGCCGGTAGTTATCTTGTCCGCAAAGTTCACACCGCCAAAAAGGCGCGAACAGCACATGCTGATCTCCCAACATCTACCACAGGGCCGTCATGTGCTGGCGGACAAGAGCACCCACTGGATCATGCAAGATCAGCCAGAGCTGGTACTCGACGCCATTCACGCCGTCGCTCAATCAAACTTTTCAGCGAATGATTACCCGAAGACGGTAAACCAATGAAGAAATATAAATTCAAAGCGACAATTCAAGCCGGTGACGGCGGCGGGGCCTATGTGCTTTTTCCGTACGATACCGGGAAAGAGTTCGGCACCAAAGGGAAGGTTCCTATAAATGCGACTTTCGATGGCGTGCCGTATGCGGGCTCGCTTATCAAGTACGGCAATCCACTCCATATGCTGGGTTTGCTTAAAGCCATACGCGAGCAAATCGGGAAAGGGCCGGGCGATACCGTTGAAGTTGTAGTGTGAAGCGTCAAGAACCGTTGAAGTGCCTGCCCAATTTGGAAAACTGTTGAAGAGCGAAGGGCTGCTTCCGGTTTTTGAAAAACTGAGTTACTCCCACCGCAAGGAATACTGCCGCTGGATTACCGAGGCCAAAAAAGAAGAAACTCGCACTCGGAGATTAACGAAAGCCATTGAAATGCTCAAGAAGGGTGTGCGCACTCCTGGTTAGAGCAGGGTCCCGCCGAGTTCGACATTCATTCTTTTCCATCGCCTGACGCATCCGGGGTCACGCGCTTCGAGAAAAATTCACGAACTATATTCAAACCAATGCGTCCCGCCAGGCCGACCGCGGTATTGGTGAAGACAAGACCCGCTCCCCGATTCGCTTTGGGATAATACAGATTGGACAGCGCTCCCGCGGACAGGTCACCGAGCAAATAAGAATAGTTGGGCATGGACCGCCCGCTATCGCTGCGCGCCACAAATGCGGAGTTGACCGCATGCACCAAGCGGGATTTGACGGAGCCGGAGCCTTGATAGTAGTAGCGCGGATCCTGGTGCAGCAGCGCGGGGAAGATCGCATGAGTGAGGTAGTCGCTGCTGCGCCCGTCTACAAACTTCGCGGCAAAACGTTTGCTATATCCGGCGGCACCTTGGCCGTACCCAGGGTACGAGTTACTGGCCTGCTCAATGCCTGCCGCGATGCCGACGCCGAGCATCGCCACCGGATCGAATGTGGCATGTGTGGCGAGCGAGAATTTCTGTTTCGAAGTTAGCGGGGCGGCGTTGTAAACATAGCTTGTATAGAAATCTGGCAGAACGCCAATGATGCGCTGCTTTTCTTCCGCCCTTATCTGCTCAGCGGCGATCAGCTCGGTGGGGCGGACTGTAACTTCCAGAATTGAGGTCGCAACAGATAATGAAACGTCCGGAACTTCGTAGGCTTGCAGCATCGCCACCGCGAATTCCGCGGATGTAAAGGGTGAAAATCCTTTTGCGTTTACGGTGACGAGATAAGAACCGGCAGGAATATTTGTAAAATTAAATTCGCCGTCCGCTTCCGACACCATGGTATGCACTTGCGTTCCGTCTTCGTGCATCAAGCCAACATCCGCGCCGGAAACGGAAGCTCCGCTTACGTCCAGCACGGTGCCGGCAACGCTGGCTGACCCTGCTGCAGCATGCATTTGCGGGGCCGAATTCTGCGGGTTTGAATTGGGTAAAGGTGTGTCTGGTAAAGGAGGACTGCTGCTCGCGCGTTCGGCAGTTCGTTGCTGAGCGAGTGCGCTCGCGGGAACAATACAAAGCAGCAGCAACGCGCTGGCGAGAAAATAATAGAAACGGGGCACGGGGCCTTTCTCAAAGCACGTTTCCAAGGCAGAGAGGAAATCACAGCGCAGGTCTCAGCCACCGCCCGAATGCTTTATGTGAGAGAAACGGCCGGACAGGTCAACGCCATTGCGTCTCCGCCATGGGCGGCTTCTCGACGTGCTACCTAAATAAGCGTACGCCGCCGTACGAGATGATGTCTGTTCAATCCAATACACACTGAGCGTGGTGATAACCTGGTCGTACGACCAGAGAACAAAGAATTGGTGAGCGTTATGGAGTTTGCCGTATTCGGTTTTCGCTTGCCGGTAGACAGGGACGTCGGGATCGGCGCCATTCCAGAGGTTCAGAAAATCCTCGTGGGACTCGCCTTGAAAATCGCACAACTCTGGGGCTTCCTGGGGCGATGACACTAATTCTTGAGTCTGCCCTCGCCGCGGCCATCTCGCTCTCGATCCGCTAGCGACGCGCAATACCGGCGTAAATGGCCGCAACGAGTAGGTACTGATTAGTTTCGGTAGTGTTCGTGATCTTCGTCGCGCCAATCGCGCTCGGTGTGCCAACGATGATCGTCTTCATCCCACCAGCGGTGATAGGTGCTCCAGCAATGCTCGCGTGCTTCATGCAAGTTATGGCGCGCGTGCTCGGCTTGCGGACTGCGATAGCCATGGTGCTCGATAGCCTCATGCAACCTGTGATCGGCTCTTGCGATTCGACGATGACACTCTTCATAACGATCCGCGCGCAGATTTGGAGCCGCGCAGAACATTGTGAAACCGATCGCTGCCGTTGCGACAAGCGCCGTCCTTCCGAAAAAATGTGGCAATCGTACTGTTAGATTCATTATCCCTCCGAGGGAACTGCAAATTCGAATTGCAGCCAATATACGCCAGAATTTCCAATTTCGGAGAGCTGCTGTTTATGCCTTGATCTCCCTTTTATATTAACCAAATATGGACATCTACATTTTTATAGCCAATTCTTGATTAGCGTGTAATTTCCAGCGGTTTCATCAATCTAAACGTCAAACCCGTCTCGGCGGGAAGTTCCACGTCGCGATTCCCGGTGAAGGCTGCTCCGCCAGTTCCGGCGCCAGCGCCGATCAGGCCGCCAATCAGCGCGCCCTTCCCTCCCCCGGCCAATCCACCAATCAACGCGCCACCGCCCGCGCCGCCGCCAACCAGTGCTCCAGTGCGCTTTCCCTTTCCCTTTTTTGATAGCTCTGGTGTCGAAGCGCGTATCTCATATCGCTGGCCATTTACCTCAATGGTGCGCAGTGCGAGCCCTAGTTCCGACGCGCCCTTGAAGCGTCCGGCGGCCTTAGCGCTTGTAACCGTGCCCCTTGCATGTGCGCCTTTGGAAATGACCTCCTGGCCATCCACAACAACAGGATCAACGACGGTAGCGGAGAAACCCTGTCCCGCACTCGCAGTCTTGGAGCTCAGGGACTGGTCGAGCACGACTTCAATGCGGGTGCCTTCGGGAACAACAATTGGCTGGGGCGCAGGCGCCTGCGCCGGGGCGTTTGCCGCTTGATTCGCGGCGCTCTGATCGGTTGAGGCAGGCGCGGTATTGCCGCTCGATGTAGCTGGCTGATTGGACTTTTGGCATCCAGTCAAAACGAAACACAGACAGATAAAAGGCAGCGAGGATAATGAAAAGGAGCGAGTCATAGTTACCTCTGGGCGGGCGCTTGGAATCCTGCTTTTAATTCGTACACCGGCCAAGCATCCCGATTCAATTTAGAACGCACCACAAATATAACTCGGGCAGCGCTCGCGCCGTTTTGTTTATCTGACCGTACGAGGCAACTAATCAATACCGTAAATTCGGTAGAACGATTCTACACCTACGAGAATCAATCCTACTGCTCGTAGTTCTCCACAATTTTGGCGGGGCGCTTTTTCGCTTTATCTGGATTCTCGCCGAACTCCTCGAGTGCCCGACGCTGCCGCAACAGATCCCAATACTGATCAAGTTCCACTTTCAATTCCGCCAAACGTTTCTGGTCTCCGGCGTTAAGTTGACCCTTGCCGTACAAACGTTCTTCCTCTTTCACCAACTGATCAATGTGGCGTAGGACGGAGTTGTCTTTATTCTCTTTATTCTGTTTCGCCATGGCTGTCCTCTCTAAAATCAGGCTTAGACTAACCGATTATGAAGATTAGATGACAGCGACACGGAAATAGACTTAGCCACGTTTAAACCACTTGGGCAGGGTTCGCTCGGTCGCTTGTACACAATATCCCGCCTCAGCTGGAAATGGAGAAAGCGTTCATCCGTTAAGACGGATGAAACGGATTACTTGTGGAGTCGAGGTGTGACGCGGTAGTTTAGGTGCAGCCTATCGGTGGCCGACTCTTTCGTTTGTCGGTGCCTCACTAGCTGTACCATGCTGCCGTCTTCACACCCCGCTCATCGAACCGGATATGCGGATTTCCCGCTTCCGGCTCTCGGAGAAAGGGTCACGATGTCGCCCACGGGAAAAGTTGCGCGTCCGTTTGGTGAGGCGGACGAGACCCAGCACGTCGTACAGGGATGCCTCGGAAAACCGCTTGGTCCCAGACATCACTTTGTGCTTGGCACACAACCACTGGCGCAGCCTCTTGCAGGCGTGGCTTTCCACAGCCCGATAGGCCTTGCTGACTGGTCCTAGACAGAAGTAGTTGGCCCACCCAATCATCGTGCGGTTGAGCTTCGCTACCACTATCTCCTGTTCCAGTAGAGTTTGATCCCGTCCGGTCATGACGCTAATCGCCTCGCAGATGCGGATCACCCGCTTCTTCGAGGGCACCGTACCAAGGGACGCGCGCCCTGTCTTCTGCGAATAGCACCGACCAAACGTATAACCCAGAAAGTCGAATTTCTCTTCCGGCAGTTTACAGACCCGCGTCTTCGTTTCATTCACCGTTAGCTTCAGCTTCCCCACAATGTCTCGCATCGTAGCCAGCGCTTCTTCCGCGCGGCCACGACAGCAGATCACCAGGTCATCGGCGTAGTTAACGACGTATGCAGCAAGACGCTTCTCGTGTCCGAGCTTCTTCCATCCCAGCACGAATCGACGCATGTACAAGTTGCTGAGCAAAGGGCTGATCGGAGCCCCTTGCGGAGTTCCCTTTCCTTCATCCCGATTGCGCGTACTCCGATGCTTATTCCCTTTCTCGTCGGTCTCTTCAACCGGAGCTTCCAGCCACATCTTGATCAGATGC
>JAUTXJ010000372.1 GCA_030838075.1 Acidobacteriaceae bacterium | reverse complement strand
ATGGCGCGATTCGACGAGGGTGGCGCGCTGCGCGTCGGCCCGGAGAGCGCCGGCGCCATGCCCGGACCGATATGTTACGGCCGCGGATTGAGTCCAACCGTCACAGATGCTCACGCCGTGCTCGGTCATCTCGGGGAGGCGGGACTTCTCGGCGGATCTTTTGCGTTGGATATCCCGCGGGCTCGCTCGCAAATGCAAAAAGTAGTTAAACAGTCGGGCGAGCGGTTTCACACCGTCGAAGCTTTCGCGCAAGGCATCATCACCGTTGCTAACGCTGTCATGGAAAAAGCCATTCGCGTCATTTCCATTGAGCGCGGCCATGACCCGCGCGATTACACGTTGATTGCCTTTGGTGGGGCTGGCGGCCTGCACGCTTGCGAACTCGCTGCGGCGCTTGAAATGCGTGGCGTGCTGATTCCCGTATTTCCTGGTGGCTTGTCAGCGTTGGGAATTCTGCAAGCTGATGTAGTGAAAGGATTGTCTCAGACCATATTTCTCCCCGCTGACGATATGCTCAGAGAGCCGCCGCGATTACAAAATATTTTTAAAAGGCTCGAAGCACAATCCATTCGTGTTCTTGACGCAGAAGGATTTGCTCGCGACAAAATGCGCTTCCAGCACACTCTCGATATGCGCTATCTCGGCCAAGCCTACGAACTGAATATTCCGGTTAGTCCACTTGGCTCAACTGGCCGAGACGTCATCTTCGCGTTTCATCGCGCCCATGAAATGCGTTACGGCTACCACCACGAAAATAAACAAGTAGAAATTGTAAATGTCCGCTGCCGCGCCACCGGAAACACCGATAAACCCCCAAGCCAGAGGATTGCTCCGCGTTCGCGCGCTCAACCTCTGTTGCCAGAGAAAACCATGGAGCTCATTTTTTACGACCGCGCACGAAAAACCGCCTTGTACCGGCGGGACAACCTCCGTGCCGGCGATGTTTTCTCCGGCCCAGCGATTGTGGCCGAGTACAGCGCCACCACGCTGATCCAGCCGGACTGGAAAGCACGTGTGGACAACTACGGCCAACTTTTGCTGACGCCAAAATAGCTGGAGCGTGCCCAAAAAGTTTATGCGCAAAACGATTCGCAAACCCGACCCAACGCGGCTGGAAATATTTAAAAATATCTTTCATTCCATCGCGGAAGAAATGGGTGCCGTCCTTCGGCGCTCCGCATTTTCGCCCAATATAAAAGAACGCCGCGATTATTCCTGCGCCGTTTATGACGCCAATGGCCAAGTACTGGCTATGGGCGACCACATGCCCGTACATCTGGGCTCCATGCCTGCATCTGTTGCAGCCGCACGCTCCGTGTTGACCCTCGAGCCCGGAGACATCGCCGTGCTGAACGATCCCTTTGCCGGCGGCACGCATCTCCCGGACATAACCATGGTGATGCCCGTCCATTTGCAAAACAAAAAGCGCGCCTCCTTTTACATCGCCAATCGAGCTCATCACGCCGATATTGGCGGGGCGCTGGCCGGCTCCATGGGTCCCGCGCGCGAAATATTCGAAGAAGGTTTGCGAATTCCCCCGTTGCATTTGTTTCGCTGCGGAGCCTTGAATCGTGATGTCATGTCCATCATTCTCGCCAACGTGCGCACCCCCGCGGAGCGTGAAGGCGATTTGGCCGCCCAGATCGCCGCTTGCAGAACCGGCCAACGGCGCCTGCTTGAGGTCGCCCAAAAGTATGGCGAAAGAGAATTGCACACCTACGGCAATTTCCTATTGGAATATTCCGAGAAAATGATGACGTCCGCCCTTCGCGCCCTGAGGCCCGGTATATACACGGCGCAAGACTTTCTCGACAGTGACGGAGTCAGTGCCACCCCGCTGAAAATCAAAGTTCGTATAAAAATAAATCGCGACCGCGCCGAAGTAGATTTCTCCGGCTCCGCACCGCAGTGCCCCGGCAATGTAAATGCCGTCGAAGCCATCGCCATTTCCGCAGTCTACTATGTCTTCCGCTGTCTCCTCACGGAAGATGTGCCCGCAACGTCAGGCCTGATCCGTCCCATCCGCGTGATCGCCCCCACAGGCTCTGTGGTCAACGCCAATCCGCCCGCTGCCGTTGCCGGAGGCAACGTCGAAACATCGCAACGCATGGTGGATACTTTATTCCGCGCGCTCTCGAAGGCTGTACCTTCACGCATCCCCGCCGCCAGTCAGGGCACCATGAACAATTTCACTCTTGGCGGCCGCCATCTCGGAAATAACAACGCCCCGTTTGCCTATTACGAAACCATCGCTGGCGGCATGGGTGCGCGGCCCGGCCTCGATGGCATTTCCGCTATCCACACCCATATGACCAATTCATGGAACACCCCGATCGAAGTCTTCGAGCAAACCTATCCCGTCCGTGTTCGGAGCTATTCCATCAGGCAAAATTCCGGCGGCGCCGGAAAATTCCGCGGTGGCAATGGCATCGTTCGTGAAATCGAGCTGCTCACTCCCACGCAGGTAGCAATCCTGAGCGATCGCCGCGAACGTGGTCCATACGGCTTAAATGGTGGGTCGGAAGGGAAGCGCGGCAAAAATGAATTAATCCGCGCCGGGAAAACTACGTCGCTAGCGGGGAAGTGCGCGTTCAACGCCGACGCTGGCGATATCCTTCGTATTGAAACGCCAGGGGGCGGAGGCTGGGGAAAAAGCAAAGACCGCCGCAGTTCCGACAAAACAAATCATTGAGCGTTTCCGAAACCGCTTGCCACATCAGAGAACTCTAACGTCGTGTTAATAAGACAACGATCGTCCGTCCTGCGGCAAAATATTCTGCACAAAAATAAAAAGCGGGCAGCAAACACGCTGCCCGCGGAAGGAAATAAAAAGAAAGAATCTACTCGAATTTTTCGGTCAACACCGGGAATTGCAATTTGGCCTTGGCCAACGACTTGACGACGGTGGCTTCCGCATTTTCGGCCGAAGTGTTCCGCGCCGTGGCCATTTCGCTAACCAGCAGGTACTTAGCGCGTTCTAACATTTTCTTTTCGCGGAAGGAAAGAGGTTTGCTGCAGCTTAGCGATACCAGACTCTTTAGTACTACGGCTACTTCCAGCAATGCGCCGGTGCGCATCCGCTCGGAGTTTTCTTTGAAACGGTGTTTCCAATCATGGTGCGAATTTAGTTTACCTTTTTCCAGGAACCCTAATACTTTCATCGAGTCCGTGGAACGAATCACAGATCGAAGGCCCACGGTCATCGCGTTCGACTGCGGAACCATAACGCGCAAACCGCTTGATACGATTCGAATCATGAAGTACCGCTCAGTTCTGCCATTTAATACGCCGTAACTGATTTGCTCGACTATTCCAACGCCGTGGTTTGGGTAAACGACCTTGTCGCCGATTTTGTATTCCATGGATGCGGTTGCCCCCTCCGAGGTACAGGAATGACTGTACGCAGATGTGTCGCAAG
>JAUTXJ010000442.1 GCA_030838075.1 Acidobacteriaceae bacterium | reverse complement strand
CTTACTCAACTTTTGATGAACTCAATATCGCAGAAGATTCAACACAGAATCCCGAGCGCTTTAAGCTACTGAGTTATTTGGATTCTAAACCTCGAAGGTAAGGTTTGTGAAAAACGAAGGTTTAGGGACGAAACAGGAGAAAAGTACTTGCTACTCAGGCTTATACTGTCGGCTCTGAATTAGGCGTGGCCAGAATCCCAGGAGAATCGAGTTGAAGCTTAACTTCTACCTTCTCAAGAGCACCGTGGTGGCTGCATTGGGCGGACTGCTGTTCGGATTTGATACGGCTGTAATTTCGGGAACCACCAGCGGATTGACCCAGACTTACACCCTCTCTCCCGCCATGCTTGGTTTCACGGTTTCGATCGCCTTGTGGGGAACCGTGGCCGGATCTCTTCTGGCGGGCATTCCGGGCGACCGCTATGGACGGCGCGACAGCCTTCGCATTATGGCCGTGCTGTATTTGATTTCAGCCTTGGGCTGCGCGGGTGCATGGAACTGGGACGCTCTAGTGCTGTTCCGCTTCATCGGCGGTCTGGGTATTGGCGGTTCTTCGGTGCTTGGGCCGATGTACATAGCTGAGATTGCTCCGGCAAGCTGGCGCGGACGGTTGGTCGGATTTTTTCAATTCAACGTGGTATTCGGGATCCTGCTCGCATACCTTTCAAATTACCTTATCGGACTGCAGCGCCTCGGCCTTGCTGAATGGCGATGGGAGCTGGGCGTCACTGCTATTCCGGCAGCTTTTTTCTTCTTTATGCTATTCACGATTCCCCGCAGCCCGCGATGGCTGGTGAAAAAACAGAGGATTGCTGAAGCGCGCGAAGTACTAAAAATGACGGGCGAACCCAACTACGAACAACAACTCGCTGAAATTTCCGCCTCCATCGACGCGGAACATGGCCATGCCGATGAGCCGCTATTCTCCGCGAAGTACCGGTTGCCGATATTTCTGGCGGTTTCGATCGCATTCTTCAATCAGTTTTCTGGAATTAATGCAATTCTCTATTATCTGAATGACATTTTCGCCGATGCTGGATTCAACAAGGTTTCAGGTGGACTGCAAACCGTAATTGTCGGGTTGACCAACCTGATATTCACCATGTTTGCGATGTCGGTCATTGACAAGTTCGGGCGCAAAAAGCTGCTGCTGATTGGAGCAGTTGGCACCGCGGCATGCCTCTTCGGTGTTGCCGCCATCTTCGCTACTGGCAGGCGGCACGACCTGTTGATCTGGCTACTGGTGACTTACATTGCTTTCTTTGCGTTTTCCCAAGGCGCCGTGATCTGGGTGTACATCAGCGAGGTCTTTCCAAACCGAGTGCGAGCCAAAGGACAGAGCCTGGGTAGCTTCACGCATTGGATCATGGCGGCATTGATCTCGCTCGGATTTCCGGCCCTGGCAAGGTGGTCAAAGCCTCTTCCGTTCGTATTCTTCGCGGCCATCACGGTGGTGCAGTTCTTCGTGGTGCTGCTGGTGTATCCCGAGACCAAGGGCGTCTCGCTGGAAAAGATTCAGCAGGAACTATCTGGGCGTGAACAGCCGGTCACTTCGGCGCATTCCTAATTGCGCTCTCGAAAAAGACCAGCCGGTTAAGTCTCAAGCTGCTGGATACACGCCCAGCACCTTCACCATGTCCGCCACCGCCCGCAACTGGAGCAACGCTCCCC
The DNA here is from genome assembly GCA_030838075.1 of Acidobacteriaceae bacterium. Lineage (GTDB taxonomy): Bacteria > Acidobacteriota > Terriglobia > Acidiferrales > UBA7541 > Acidiferrum. Next base: position 2,501 of record JAUTXJ010000442.1, on the reverse strand, counting down.
TGGCCAGCTTGTCATCTCCGCGTAGAAAATCGGCGTAAAAGACGTACTGCCAGGGATGACCGCGCATGGGGCGCGACTCAATCTTGCTCAAACTGATGTCACGCTGGGCAAAGACGCCTAACGCTTTATGTAGCGCGCCGGGAATATTCTTCAGGCCAAACGCGATGGACGTCTTGTTGGCTCCGGGCAGCACGCGTTTCTTTTTGCGCAATAAAAAGAACCGGGTGAAGTTGCGTTTGTCATCTTCAATTCCGGCGGTAAGAATACGCCCCTTGTAAACTGAGGCCGCGTGCCGGCTGGCGATTCCCGCGGCATCTCGCATTCGGCTCTCGATCACATGTTTTACGCTCCCGGCAGTGTCGTAAAACGGCGTGGCTTGAATCAGCGGGTTCTTAGCAAAGAAATCGCGGCACTGATCGAGCGCCACCGGGTGGGAGAAGGCCTTTCGCAATTCCGCTTTCTTTACTCCCGGTACTGCGATCAGATTATGAATAATCCGCAAATGAAAGTCGCGTTGAATGAAGACATCGCGCGCGAGGAGAAGATCGAGGTGCTCGGTCACAGACCCGGCCAGAGAATTCTCGATAGGGATAACGGCGACAGGTACTCTGCCGGACTCGAGCTGGTCGAAAACTTCCGCAGAGCGGGCGCACGGAACAATGCTGCAACCGGAAACCATTCTCCGAGCAGCTTCGTGGCTGAAGGACCCAGGCTCTCCCTGGATGGCGACTCTCATCTCAGCAACTTAGCTGGAAGAAACAGGGGAAAGCAAATTTTTATCGAGCAGCAGGGCATCCACACCGTTGGAATAGTAACGCGGAATGGTATCCATGACGGAATATCCGTGACGCTTGTAGAAGGCCAGCGCAGAGAGATTATCCACGGCGGTTTCAAGACGGACATCGCTGCACTTTTCCACTCTCAAACGGCCTTCCGCAGCCTTGAGCAGCGCGGAACCCAGTCGATGGCGGCGTGCCTCCGATCGGACGTCAATCGTAATGATGTGGCCCATCCGGCGGCTAATTTCGCCAATAACGAAACCGAGAAGGGCGCCAGGGCCGCTCTCGCCTGATTCAGCTACCAAGGTAAAGGACCGCTGACGCCCGATGTAAGTTTTCAATTCAAACTGAGAGTAGGAGATTCCGGGCGGAAAACAAGATTGATCGATCTGCCACAAGATGTGGAAATCCTCGCGCCGATAATCGCGGACGTTGAATTGCACCATACCATTCTAGTCCGCTGGCCATCCACGACTCGGAAGCTCAGTCCAATCACGTACTTACAGTAGCCTGGGGATGCCCAAAAAATATCCGCTGAAAATCTTGCTCGTTTGCACCCTAAGTCGTACCATTCGCATCTGAGGATTTTGTGGTGCGTTTGATCGCCATTGACGCGGTGTGCGCTAGCACCATGGTCGTGCTGTGGTATCTGCTGTTCTCTCGTTACAACCGCCGTAAGGGGACACTGGTTTTGCGATGGGTAGAGGCTGCGTGTGCTACCCGTGGCCGAGTCGTGGACATGAAATGGTTGAGCACGAGCCGCTTGCAAGTTCATCTCAGCTTTGCCGCCCATTGGTTTGAAAATGCACGGGTTACTATCAAACTCCTGCCGCGCCCAATTCCGATTCAGTGGATTTTGTGTTTATGGCGCCGACAGCGGGAAACGGTGACCTTCGAAGCCGATCTCGACGACACTCCAACCTTCCATCTGGAAATTACGCGTCACCGCTGGCTCACCCAGAAGCCTAAGGAAGTCACGAATCCCGCGCGTAACTGGACTCTATCCCGCCCCGGCCCGGTAGTGCTCACCACCCGCACAGAGTGGACGCATGAACTTACGCCGGTGGTAAATACGCTTATGACCTCACGCGGTCACAACCTTCTGACAGTGCGCTTTCGCCCGGACTCCCCGCATTTGGCGGCAACTATCCCGCTGGAAGCCTTGTCCGACGAACAGACAACAGCTGCTTTTTTGAGTGTCTTGAAAGACCTGGCTGCGGGCTCTTCGGCTTCGCGCCACTAGGATTCAGGGCGACTCGACTTTGAGCTAATAAATTTCCTTCCAGCTCACGATTTTCCGTGATATCTTGCACGCCAAAGTATGGCTGAAACCATGAACCCTACCCCTCAGTTCGGCTCCGCGGAATACGCCGGCGTGGCTGGAACGGAACATTGTCAGTATTGCCACCAACCGCTTGGCCGCCGTTATTACCGCGTGAACGGCGCCATGGCCTGCTCCGCCTGTGGTGAGCGAGCGCAGCACGAGTTGCCGAAGGACAGCCACGGATTGTTTACGCGCGGCCTGACCTTCGGGATTGGCGGCGCAATATTGGGCCTGATTATTTATGCGGTGTTCGCCATCACCACCGGACTAATGATCGGCTATGTGTCGCTGGCAGTCGGTTACATCGTGGGCAAAGCAATAAAAAAGGGATCGCGAGGAGCAGGTGGACGCAAATACCAGATCGCAGCGGTCGCGCTGACGTATGCCGCTGTTTCGCT
>JAUTXJ010000341.1 GCA_030838075.1 Acidobacteriaceae bacterium | reverse complement strand
CCGCAGTTGGCCAGCCCAGCTATCCTTACGTGGGCTGGGGTACGGCTTTTTTTGACATGGAAAATGATACCTGGCTGGATCTTTTGGTGGCCAACGGCCACGTGTATCCGCAGGTGGATACTTTGGATACCGGTCCGCGTTTCCGTGAGCCCCTTCTACTTCACCGCAACAATCGCGACGGAACGTTCGACGAAGTCTCCAAAGAGGCAGGTTTACAAACCCTTCCCTTGAAATCGCGCCGCGGCGCCGCCTTCGGCGACATCTTTAATACCGGGAACATCGATGTCGTGTTGCTGAACGTTGGAGAGCCACCCTCGCTGCTCTTGAACACCAATCACAATGGGTATCATCGCGTCCTGTTCCATTTGGTTGGCACCAAGAGTAATCGTGCCGCGATCGGCGCGCGCGTGACCATTCGCGCCGCTGGTGTCAAGCAATTGGGGGAGGTGCGCGGCGGAGGTAGTTACTTGTCTCAAAATGATTTGCGTTTGCACTTCGGTTTGGGCTCCGCCTCCAAAATGGAATCCGTCGAGATTCGCTGGCCCAATGGCGATGTTGAGTCGTTCCAGAACGTCGTCGCCGACTATATTTATACGGTCGTGGAAGGTAAAGGGATCCAGGAAAAAATAACGCTGCCTCCTCCCTCCGTCCCTTCTGGAAACGGTGCGCCGCATGTCGCCCGTTGAACGGTGGTGCTGGCGAGGCCGTTTGATCCCGCCGCGACTTTCTCAGGAATTCCAGGGTTGGTCCCATGGCTTCAGTTGGCGAACGACGACCTAGCTTCTTGAAGAGGATGTGCAGGCGCGGACTCTCCAGCCTCTTGCTGCCTGCTGCTCTGGCTGCCTCCTTTATTCCGGCGAGCCGGGCAGCCGATGTTCCTGCCAAAACTCTACAGGCGCAGTTCGAGGCCGCCAAAAAGTCTTTGGCTGCTGGCGATCTCGCCGCGGCACAGAACCAGTACGTAGACACAGTGGTGCTCGGTTTGCGCCAACTCGCACAGCTTTCTCGCTCCTTGGATGAAACCGACCAGGCTTCCGCTTATCTTGATAGCGCGCTAAAGCTTAAGCGGGATGACGTGGAAACTCAGGTGGATGCGGCTGGCACATGGTTCCGCAAAGGCGACGTCCCCAAGTCTGAGGCGCTCCTGGAGTCTATCGTCGCCAATCATGCGGATCACGCTCGAGCCCGCGGACTTTTGGGTCGTATGTATCTCTTCGATGGGAACTTTGAAAATGCGATTCGGGAATTGAAGGCCTCGGAAAATCTCGAGGACGATTTCGAAACCAGCTATTTTCTTGGAATTGCCTACTTGAAAGCCAGGAAGCAGCCCGAAGCGATCGCTTGGTTTCAACGAATACAGTCCACAATGGGGAACTCGGCCGCATTACATGTGTTGTTTGGCCGCGCCTATCTGCTTGCGAAGTTACCCCAAGAAGCTATCTCTGAATTTCGCACTGCCATCAAACTTGATCCAAAGTACCCCCGCGCTCACGGCTTTCTGGGATACGCTTACCTGGAGCATTTTCAAGAAGAAGGTTACCCGCAAGCGCGTGAAGAATTCGAAAAAGAGGCGAAGCTTTATCCCAACGAATACCAGGTTCTGGAACTTCTCGGAATTGCTGATGTCAACTTGCGCGACTTTCCCGCCGCGGAAACTGTTCTCCTGCACGCCGTGCGGTTGCATTCCGACGAGGCTTTGCTTTACCTCTATCTCGGTGAGACTTACGCGGCAACAAATCGCCCCAAGCAGGCAGTCGAAGTTCTCCAAAAGTACGTCGGCTTGGTGAATAACTCTGAAGATAATCTGCGCGAAATCAGCCGGGCCTACTATTTGCTGGGGCAGAATTTGCGGCGCCTCGGCCGCGACGAGGAAGCCAAGTCGGCCATTCTACGCTCTCAGCAGATACGCGAAGCGAAATTCAAATACGATGTGAAACACATTTTCGATGAGAAGAAAACCACGGAAAGCGACGGCGATAGTCGCGTTTCGGACCAGGTCGCTGACTTGCTCGCGGCAGCTTCCCCCGAGGAAAACACTGCATCCCAGGCAATGATCCAGAAGGGTTTGCCCGCTGGTGCGGCGGCGGGACATCCCGTCGCGGCAAAAGAAAGGGAAGCAGCTAAGCAGTATCGCGCTTTTGTCGGAGAAATCCTGGGAAGTTCCTATAATGACTTGGGCGTCATGCGGGCCAAAGATTCTAATTTTACCGAGGCCGCCGAGTTTTTTAAACAAGCTGCCGCGTGGAAGCCGGATCTTCCGGGCTTGGACCGCAACTGGGGATTCGCGTGCTTTCGGGCTGAGCTCTACTCGGAAGCTGTGCAACCGCTCGAACGCCAACTCCAAGCCCATCCCGATGATTCTTTCGTTCGCCAACTTCTGGGCCTCAGTTATGCCGCGCTGGAAAACCAGGCCAAGGTCGTTGAAGTTCTCCACCCTTTTCTCGAACACCCTCCCGGCGATCCTGGGTTGCTCTTCGTGTGGGGTACGGCGCTGGTCCGTACGCATCAATCCGATGATGCTGCTGCTATTTTTCGCCAACTACTGGAGCAAAATGCCAACAACGCCTCGGTCCACCTTTTGCTGGGCCAGGCCTATGCCCAGCAGGCAGACTATTCAAACGCCCTTAGCGAACTGAAGACTGCCTCTCAGCTCGATCCTCGCCTTCCGGAGTCACATTATTACGCAGGTCTCGTTTACCTTAATCAGAGCGAATTCGAATTAGCCGCGCAGGAATTTCGCGCCGAACTTGAGCTCCAGCCCGCGCACGCCCTCTCAACCTACCATCTTGGGTACGCCCTTTTGGCTGAGGGCCACCCTGAGCAGGCCGAACCCCTTTTTCGGGAGGTGATCAAGTCCCTACCCGATTACGAAGCGGCGTACTTCGAACTCGGCCGCGCTCTCTTGCAAGAAGGAAATGCTGCCGGCGCCATCGAGAGTCTCGAGACTGCCGAAAAGCTTGTCCCAAATCACGACGCCATCTACTTTCAATTGAGCCAAGCCTACCGGCATGCCGGACGCACCCAAGAAGCGCAGCAGGCGTTGGCCGCATATCAAAAGTTAATTGAATCAAATAGGCTAAAAAAACGTGAAAGCCTGGAGATAGACAAGCCCTAACCTTCTCCCGTCCGCTAACCGGCACTTAAAATTAGGGTTTCCAGGACGCAAACCGGAATTCATTCACGATTTTATCTTCCGCAGTTGTCAATTCTCGCAGCTCACCGTCTTCGATCGCCAAGACATACCAGCCGGCGCCCCGAGGCAGGCCACACTGCGCTGCGTCGGTCGTCATCTTCGGAATGTGTCATTTGATCTAAGGTAACGCCCCGCGCAGATTTTATTTCCTCAGCTCGTGATTCGCGAAGCGCATAAAAATCGCTTACTATACAGCCGACAAAATAATGACTAAGAGTCTGATCGCTGTGGGCAGCACGCGTGGACCAAAGTTGGATGCCGTGCACGATACGTTGAAGCTATGTACCGAGCATCTCAATCCCAATGTGCAATTTGAAGTATTTGGTTTTGCGGTCGACAGCGGCGTTGGACACACTCCATTGTCGTCCGCCGAATCCATGCGCGGCGCGCGCCAACGAACCGAAGCATTGATCCAAATGGCCTCGGGAAACGGCGCAGTTTATCAATACTTCGTCGGCCTCGAGGGCGGACTCGAAGTTATGGAAAGCAACGAAAGCCATGGAAGCAACGAAAGTCGCGCGGAAGGTAACTCGGCGGGACAACGCGATCGTCACGTTTTCCTGGAGAGCTGGGCGTATGTGAGCGACGGTTCGCGGGGACATTTCGGGCGCAGTGGAGGAATTGAGTTACCCCTCGCGCTTGCTCATGAAGTTTTGGATAAGGGCGTCGAGCTGGCCACCGCCATCGATAAGTTTGCAGGCATGGCCGGCATTCGAGACAACCAGGGCGCGTGGGGCGTGCTGTCTAGCAATTTAATTACGCGGCGCGAAGCATTTCGCATCGCTTTGGTCGCTGCGTTTGCTCCGTTTTACAACGAGAATTTGTTTCGCGTCGCGCGCGCTGCCAGCTGGGCGTCCGGCAGTTAGATTTTAATGAAATTATTTTTGGTGAGATAATCAGATCAAAAGTTGAACGGAAGGATTAATCGCTTGGACATCGTCAAAGGCAATATGGGTTGGATTGAGGTAGTTGTCGGTCCGATGTTCTCGGGCAAGAGCGAAGAGCTCATTCGCCGCTTGCGCCGCGCGGAATTTGCGCGCCAGCGCGTGCAGATTTTCAAGCCGGCCATCGACCAACGCTATGCGGCAAATGAAATTGTGTCGCACTCCGGATTGGGTATCGCATCGGACAACGTCACCAGAGCCTCCGAAATCATGGACAAGGTGCAGCCCCGCACTGAAGTTATCGGCATCGATGAAGCGCAATTCCTGGGAGAAGAAGTGGTGGACGTTTGCACCAAGCTCGCGAATCTCGGGAAGCGCGTGATTGTCGCAGGCCTGGACACCGATTATCTTGGCCGCCCGTTTGAACCCATGCCGCGGCTTCTGGCAATCGCCGAAGAGATCACCAAGTTGCTGGCCATTTGCGTCCGCTGTGGCAATCCCGCGGTGCATACGCAACGCCTGGTCGAGAGCGAAGAGTTGGTGGTGGTGGGCGCCACCGGTATTTACGAAGCGCGCTGCCGGCGTTGCTTCGAGCCTAATATCGCGCTGGCACAAGAAAAGAAAGATGGCCCGCAACTGATGTTTCGCGCGCGCGGTCTTTCGGGCGCAAAGTAATTCACGTCACACTCATTGAACTAAATTGAGCCGGCTACTCGACGCAACGTTAAAATAGCCGGTCGTCTCTTTTCCAAGGACAAACATGATCATCGAGTCCAAGGCGCCAACCCGCGTCGATCTGGCTGGGGCCACCCTTGATATTTGGCCCTTGTATCTTTTTCATCCCGGGGCGCTAACCGTGAACGCGGCGATTTCGCGCTACGCCTCTTGCGTAATTGAAACCAACCGCTCGGGCAATGAACAAATAAAGCTGGTATCTCGCGACACCAAGCGCGAGGAAAGTTTCCGCTCCCTCGCTGAGCTTGCAAAAGCCGGACGTTATCGCCTTCCGCTACTCGCAGAAATTGTGAAGTTCTTTCGGCCCGCCGGAGGATTCACTCTCACTACCGATTCCGAAGCTCCGGCCGGTGCGGGCATTGGCGGCTCCAGCGCGATGGCTGTAGCGATCTGCGCGGCACTGGATCGCTTTACAGGAGCGGGCAAGAGCAAAGAGGACTGGATTCATATCAGCCGTGACGCGGAAGCAGTTGTGATTTGCGTGCCGACTGGAACGCAGGACCATTATCCTCCGGCGTTTGGCGGCGCAGCAGCCATCGAACTGCCCGCGGGCGGCGAACATCGGGTGGAGCTGCGCTTGAATCTCGATGAACTGGAACAGCGCATCGTGGTGTGTTACACCGGCAAGCCGCGTCAGCATGGCATCAACAACTGGGAAGTTTTTAAAGCACACATTAACGGCAAGCGCGCGGTGCAAAATAGCATGGAGAAAATTTCTAAAGTCGCGCAGCTGTTGCGCGTGGCCCTGGAAGCCACGGACTGGGACGAAGCTGGCCGGCTGATGCGCGAAGAGTGGTTTTTCCGCAAAAGAAATTTGCCAACGATCTCCACGAAATTAGTTGACCGCGTCATTGAAGGCGCGCGCAAAAAGGGCGCGCTGGCCGGCAAAGTTTGTGGCGCAGGCGGTGGCGGCTGCGTGGTGCTGCTGATTGAACCGGATGCGCGCCAGCGCGTGGAGGCCAGCATTCGTGACGCGGGAGCAGAAGTCCTTCCAGTAAAGATCGATCGGCAAGGCGTTCAAGTCGTATCCCGTTAACGAATTGCTTCGTACTTATACTGGCCTGGCTTAGTTGGTCTCGCTGGGTTTGAGGCAACCTGGCTTTAGAAGAAATCCTTACGGTAACCACAATAGCGGCTGGATAACTTCTGGGCGCCGGCAGGCTACGACCAGGAACCTCCATCCATCCGGCAGGGAATAGCCCTTTAGTACAGTTAAGCGGAAGAATAAGACTGACCCAGAAAGTGGCTGTTCGGCGAGTTTTTCGCATCATAGAATAAGAGTTGAGGTAGACTGACGCCGGGAATACCCCGCCGGTTGGAACCCTTACGGATGACGATTTTAGCCATAACTTTGACGTTGCTGCTATTTGCGGATGCGGATGTGCCGCAAGTGAATAGCCTGCGGCAGCCTGCAAGTTCAAATCCGGGAACATTTCCCGGCGACGAAATTCCGCTGTTCGGAAATGAAGGATCCGGAACGGATTCACAGAACCCCGCCGGCGCACAGGACAAATCCCAGAACGCAAGCACTAACACCTCGCTGCAGGATAGTTCGAGGCTGAATTTGATCCGCTACGTGTCCGGTGAATACGCCAGAGCCGTGAAGCCTCTGCCGGCCGGCAAAGATGGTTTCATCGTGCACATCGGCCAGCCCACGGATTTCGACATGCTTGACCGCCAGGTGGCCACGCACGGCGCGGCAGTGAGTACCGGCGATCGCGTTCAAATTACTAAGCTCGAATTTCATGACAAACAAATCATCGTGGATTTGAATGGCGGCGGCCGAGGCAAAAAGCGCCTGCGCGACCGCATTCGTCTGGAGACGGGCGGCATCCCGACCACTCGCACGACCACGACTACGCCACGGGATCAGGGCCCTCAAGGCCTGCAGCCCGGGTTGGGCAGCACGTTGTTTCTTGAATTCGGGAAGCCGCTGCCGGATATGTCTCCTGACGATTTGAAGAAACTGCTCACGCCCTTCATGGATTTTACGAAACAACGGTCCGCCTCGGTGCAATGGGTTGACAGCCTCCCAGTCGAAATGAAGAAAGCGATCGAGGAACGGAAACCGGTCGTGGGCATGGACCGCGAAGAAGTGGTCGCCGCGATTGGCAAGCCGGAACATAAAGTTCGCGAACGCGACGCGGAAGGCAACGACATTGAGGATTGGATCTACGGCCAGCCTCCTTCAAAGACGGTGTTCGTACGCTTCACAGGTTCGCGAGTAACCAGCGTCAAACAATACCCGCAGTAACGCTCCCCGAAATCAAACGACTCCCCAAACAAGAGAGGTAAGCCCCTGTGTGTCCGCGAATTCCCGGAGCGGCATTTTCGGGAGGGTTTGCAGCAGGGAAACGCCGGAACAAATCAGGACGATCAGCTTGACGCCGGTAGGGATGAATCCGCGTCAATCGAAGTTGTAATGGCGGGAGCTGAACGTCGGGCGCATAGGCGTGGTGTGCGGGGCGGGACGCGACGGCGTCAAAGCGCGAGTTCCACGTACGTGGTGGATGGGTGCGGCGGAAAACGGGGACGCTGCGGAACGGAGATCTCTCGAACGACAGGCCGGCTCAGACGGGCGACAGGGGCGATGGTGGAATGACGGTCTGCGCCGGCGGGCGGGAGTCATCGGAGTCTCTGTGGCGGATGCCTGCTGCAGTAGACCTGTCACGGCAGGCGGGCATGCTTGCGTCTGCCCAGGCAGGCAAGCTGCAGGATGTTGGGAACGATGGTCGGTCTGCGCGAGGCCCTGCCCAGGCAGGCAAGCCTGTGGGTCGTCTTCTTCGGGCGTTGTGGGGTTTCCAGGTGATGTGGGTTTCGGGAGTGGGGGTTCTTCGTCTTCTGAGCATCCGACGCGGCCCCTAGCGGGCACGCCGGAGGGCCTGAGGGCGTAGGGGTAACTGTCGCGGATGTCAGGAAGAGTGCGGAGGAGCAGGCCGGCGATGTAGGCGAGTCCGGTGGCGCGGCGAGGGGAGATTTGTCCGCTGGCGAGGAGTTTGTAGAGGGCGGCGAGGGAGTGGTTGATGCCCTGGGGGTCCTGGAAGTCCGAGGCGTTCTCGGTGAGGAGAGCGGCAAAGTCCTGGGAGTCAGATGGTTGAGCGGCCGGGGCTGGGAGGGAAGGGGTTGAGCGAAGGAGTGGCGCACACAGTAAGAGAAACCGGGGCCAAGGATGCGAGAGGCGCACTGGCGTCCGGTGGGGGTGCGGTACTGGCAGCGCTCGTGGGTTGGAGTTGGTTTAGCGGATGCGGTCCTCATGGGTGGTCCTTTTTAGATTTTCTTTTCATTTCGAAAATTTAGGTTGAGCAGGGGGTATACCCCCCTCTTGCAAAAAAGAGGCTGGAAAATATTGAAAACAAACGAAACGAGTGTGCAAAAGAGAGGCGAGAACTGACGAGCCGTCGCTGGTCGAAATTTGGAGGCCCGGGAGGTTGAGAAATCTGAGAGAGGCCTGAAGCACACAGGGAGGGGCGAGGGCGAGGGTGGGTGATGGGATTTGCGACGATCATGTACTGATTTTACTTATCAGGTACCGTAACTACAACTGGACCGGAGGACAGTTGAGGGGCGGGGAAAAGAGGCTGGCCCCCGATTTACAGAAGGAAGGAAGATTTAGTGCGCAGACGCACCCTTCGTGAGGCTTGATAGTTCGTTTCGCGGCTGTTTTGTTTAAATGGAAACGTTCCGTCTGGAACGTTTTAATAAATTGATATTTGAAGCGAAAACGGCCGAGTGCAGCGGCAAGGCTGCAAGATTTGCGGCGATTCTTTCTCCGGTATTCATCCCGATCTAACCGTTGGCAGCACCTTCGCTGGCTCACGCGACGGTCGCGGCCCGCGCTTGAAGCGCGCGCTGCAGGCCGAACCAGCGCATTAGATTGTAAGTCAGGCACGCCCAAGTAGCCTCCATCGTGGC